>CAJXCL010000035.1 GCA_913051775.1 uncultured Nitrospirota bacterium
ACATACGGACCTTTTCAAAAGAGCAACATGGAGGGAGGGGTGGTTTCTATTTTTATAAAGAACTTTCTGGAGAATAAACCCCTTCCCGTGTTTGGAGATGGAACTCAGACAAGAGATCTCCTGTATATAGAAGATTGTTCGGATTTTATTGTCAGGGCTTCATTTTCCGATAAAACCAATGGAGAAGTGCTGAATGCAGGTCTCGGGAAAGATATTGCTATCAAAGATCTGGCGCTTATGGTTTGCAAAGATTCTAGTAAGATTCAATTTGTCCCGCACATTCATCCGCAGTCAGAAATAAAAAGATTAATATGTAATTATTCTAAAGTGAAAAGACTTCTTAACTGGGAACCTCTGACGAGCCTCGAAAAAGGAATTGAAAAAACTAAGGAATGGATCAAAGCAAATTATCTATTGGTATAACTGGATCTCATGGATTTGTCGGGAGTCACCTAACAAAAGCTCTGGAAAAATCAGGAAAATATGATTTGGTGCCTTTGGCTCGAAAACACAATAATCTTATGGATGAAAAGAGCCTTAAATCTTTTGTTTCAGGGCGCGACATAATATTTCATACAGCCGGGGCAAATCGAGACACTAATGCAAACCTTATTCGCGTAAATGTTTTAGGAACACTGAACCTTCTGGAAGCAATTAAACATTATAGTGAAAAGAAAGTAAAATTTATCTTTGTCTCATCTATTCAAGTTTACACCCCCTCATTTAGCAATTTAGCTATTAAAGAAGAAGATCAACACTTTTTCCCTGACTCAGCATTTGGAATATCTAAAATGACTGCTGAAAAATTAGTTTGCCTGTATGACTTAAATTCGATCATTTTTAGAGTTTCCAATATTTACGGTCCTTTTAGCAAACCGCATTACAATTCGGTTATTGCAACTTTTTGTTACCTGATAGCAAACAACAAAACTGTTCAAATCAATGGAGATGGAGAACAAGGTAGAGATTTTATTTATATTTCAGATGTGGTTGATGCTCTTGTTAAGGCCATTGATTATAAATGTGCAAATAAAGAGGTCTTCAATATGGGTTCTGGAAAGTTAACTACTTTAAATAAATTTATAAAAATTATTAAAAAATTATTTAAAATTGATGCTAAGATCAAATATATATCCCATAGGCAGGAAGCTTCCGGATGTGTTTTGACAAACAATGAAAAAATTCACTCGAAATTAAACTGGGAGCCTAAGGTAAATCTTGAAAATGGATTAAAAAAAACTTATCCATTTTTTCAGAACTATAAATAAATCTTATGATAAAAGTTCACCCCTGAGATTGCTCAGTGCGCAAAAAATTATGCAGGGATCAGGAATCGGATTTTTTATTCATGAACCGCGATAACTGAACCCTGATGCATCAATGATTCATCTTTGCGATCTTAGCGCCTCTGCGGTTAGATAGATTATTTTATTTTTTTTATGATTAAAGGTTTAATAATAAATAAATTAGATGTTAAAAGTGACGAAAGAGGTTGGTTGGCGGAAATTCTCCGGAAAGAAAATCTTCGAGGGAAAAATGATTTTGGACAAATACTTATTACTGTGGCAAAGCCCGATGTTACTAAGGGTAATC
The DNA here is from genome assembly GCA_913051775.1 of uncultured Nitrospirota bacterium. Classification (GTDB taxonomy): domain Bacteria; phylum Nitrospinota; class Nitrospinia; order CAJXCL01; family CAJXCL01; genus CAJXCL01. Next base: position 1,594 of record CAJXCL010000035.1, read on the forward strand.
ATTATCACAAAAGAAAACATGAGTGGTTTTGTGCAATAAGAGGGAGAGGGAAACTTCTTTTAAAAGATGTTACTTCCGATGAATGTCAGGAGGTTTTGATGGGTGATGAAAACATGGTAGCTGTAAAAATACCTCCAAACGTGATCCATGCGATTCAAAATATAGGCGATAAAATGTTGTATCTTTTGATTTATATTGACGAGCCTTTTAACCAGCAAGACCCGGATACCTTTTCAGGCAAACCTAATCCCTAAAATTATTAAATCTAAGCTTTAAAATATCCCATAACATTTTTGAAGAATCTCGTACTATTTTAAGCTTGCTTTCTGGAGAGTTGTACCAGCGGACCGGGACTTCTTTTACCCTTATGTCTTGCTTTTTGGCAATAAACAATAATTCAACGTCAAAGGAAAATCTGCAAACCTTTGAAGATTGAAAAACTTCTAATGCGGCATCTCTTTTAAAACATTTAAATCCACACTGAGTATCATGATAGTTTAAATTCAAAATCACACGAATGATCTTGTTAAAAGTCTTTCCCATAAGTTCACGGTACCACCTTTGATGCATCTCAACTTGAGATTCAGGTAAAGCTCTTGAGCCTATGGCAATTTGGTAGCCATTTTTAATCCAGCCGATCAATTTGTCAGTTTCTTCAATAGGAGTTGATAGATCCGCATCCGTAAATAAAATAATATCTCCCTTGCTTTTTAAAACACCTTTTTTTACAGAGAATCCTTTTCCTTGATTTCTACCATTTCTCAAAACAATAAGATTGTGGATATTTTGAGAATATTTTGATAGCAAGTTTAATGTCTTATCTTTGCTGCCGTCGTCTATTATTATTATTTCAAAATCATAATTCTGTTTTTTGAGGAAGCTGTGTATTTTTGTTAATGAAGTACCGATTCTATTCTCTTCATTGTATGCAGGAATAACGATGGATAGATACATATATATAAAGTATCAAAAAAAGTTCTAACTGCAAAAATTATTTAGAAAATGTTTAGTAAATGCATTAATAGCAATTTGTTGGGAGTTTAGCAAGCGGATACAAAACAAAATAAAACCTTTAATAACAAAGTATGCTAAAATAATCTATTCTACGCTCCCCCTAGTATTTGAATTGGTGCATACATGATCTTGTTTATGCTATTCCCCTGCAAGGTTAATTTGAATAAGTAATTACTAGATCTATTTAATATTTATATGCTTAAAAAGCTTGTCACTGTGATTGTAGTAAACTGGAATGGGAAACAGCATCTTGAAGATTGTTTTTCTTCTCTTTTAAAACAGGATTATCCTGCTCTGGAAATTATTATGGTGGATAATGCTTCTAATGACGGTTCTGTAGAATTTGCAAAAAAAAAGTTCTCATCTATTAAGATAATTAAAAATCAAATTAACATTGGCTTTGGGCCAGCAGTGAACAAAGGCATGGCCATAGGAAAAGGGGAGTACTTACTTTTTCTTAATAATGATATTTCTCTGGAACCTGATTGTATTTCAAAGCTCACTAAATCAATGGAAATATCGGATATTGGAGGAGCTATTCCAAAAATATTATTTTTTGATAAAAGAGATGTAATAAATTCATTTGGAGTTGATGTAAACTATGTAGGGATAGCATGCCCCAGGTTTATTTATGAGAAGGACAGTGAATCTTTGAAGGAAGAAGAGGTGCCATGCGGAGGCATATTTATGTTTCACAGAAATATTTTAAAAAAAGTAAGAGGCTTTGATGAGTCTATCTTTTTTTATCATGAAGATCATGACTTGTCCTGGAGAATCCGGCTAACCGGGAAGAGATTAATTGTAAACCCTAAAGCTGTCATTTACCATAAATATCATTTTAGCCGTAACAAGGACAAATTTTATTATTCAGAAAAGAACAGGCTTTACCTCCTGTTAAAAAATTATAACTTAAAGACTTTAGTACTTATATTACCTGCAGCATATCTGGTTGAAATAGCAGAATTATATTTTGCCCTTTCTCAAGGATGCTTTATAAAAAAAATCAAAAGTTACTATGAGATACTTACGATGGTACCTTCTATTATTAAGAGGCGAAAATTTGTCCAAAAAACACGGATGATACCAGATAAAGAAATTGTTAAAATATTTCAAGGCAAGTTAGTTGTGAGCGGGATAAAACATCCTTTACTGGATAATTTTTTAAGCCCTATGGTTAATTTATACTGGAAACTCATTAAAGGGTTCATTTGATGATAGCCGTTTTAAAAGAAACATTAGGAAGATTGTTTTATATCCTTCCTTCCATGCCTGATCAGGTACAAATTGAGATAACAAATCAATGTAACCTTGACTGTAATATGTGTCCAAGAGAGGACCTTGGTGTGGAATTTAAGCATATGCGGATGGACCTGTTTAAAAGGATAATTGATTGTTTAAATGGAGTCCGCTTAATCACATTAACTGGTTGGGGTGAGCCTTTTATGCATCCGCACATTTTCGACATGATTGAAATTTGCAAAAAAAAAGGCATTGAGGTCCAATTGACTACAAATGGTGTATTCTTTAATGATTCCATTTTAAAGAAAATTATAAGTTCTGAACTCGATTCTATATCATTTTCCATGGATTCACTAAATGGATCTTCAAAGTTTGGGCATAAAAATAATGACGCTCAAAAAAATATAATAAAGCTATTAAAAGCAAGGAATGGATGTAAGCCAAAAGTTACTATACAGTCTACTTTACAGAAAAATGGAGAAGAAGAAATATATAATCTTATCCAGTGGGGCTCCTATGTAGGCATTGATAGAGTTAACTTGGGGCGCTTGGATCAACGCTTTAATGAAAAACTCACGAGACCTTCCAGAGAAGAAGAAAAGGAAATAGTGATAAAGGCGAACAAGTTAGGGAAAAAGTGCGGTATTGAGGTCGATTGTATTCATTATTCTGTGGGAAAAGGAATTCAAAAGGAAATTTACAAAATTTTAAAAAATGCTCTTCACTGTTTTGGAAAATATTGTCTTAAAACTTACACGTATGTATATATCAATTTATACGGAGATGTTACGCCATGTTGCGGACTCCCTCGATATAAGATTGATAATATTCTTCAGAAGGAATTGAAGGATATATGGCATGATAAAAAATTTATAGAATTTCGAGAAAAACAGACTGAAATTTGTGGGAAGTGTGACCTTTGGAATATTAAATATCTGTCTTAGATACAAATCTTAATTTAGCCACAGAATGACTTATTTGTGACAATTCGTGTTTATTCGTGGCTAAAAAATCTGTGAAAGTGTTTAGCGAACGCATTCCCCGCTGCTTGCGGCGGGGTTAGAGAGCGAACTTAAAAAAATTATACTCTCCACTGAAGATTCCCTGCGGCTTGTCACAGGGAGTTTCAATTTCTGTGTTTTTCTGTTGCTGATTTTTTAATTTTATATATATGGGCAGACTAAGACAACAATTATACACCCATAAAAAATTATTCTTTTTAATTTTTTTAAGTATTGTTTTAATTTTTCCGAGGCTTGGCGAGAATGTCTTGCAAATCGACGAAGCGGGAGATTCCTTTCACAGCCTCACAACGCTAAAATTTGGTTATCCTGCTATCAGCGATGGGATAAATGAGTTTGGCCGTAACATTTCTCCAGATGGAATTTTGAAACTACAGCCCTGGTTCACTTTTTATGTAAGGGCGTTGTCACTATATTTATTTGGCCAAAATTCATTTGCGGCGCGCTTTCCTTCGGCGTTGCTCGGTGTTTTATCGGTTCCTTTGCTGTATCTTTTAACTTTTAAACTTTCCCAACGTCAAAATGAAGCCTTCATAGCAACCTTACTGTTTATTTGTTCCGTTCCTCTTTTATTATATTTTAGAACAGCTCGATACATCGCCTTTCAAATACCATTTACATTGTTAATAATATGGTTTTATATTCAAATGCTCGAGCATAAAAAGTGGAGCGCTACGGGCTTTACTTTATCTTCAGTCTTACTTTTTCATTCCATGTATGTAGTATGCGCAGGAGTTTTAACGGGGATACTTTTACATCTAATTGCTTATGAGAGGAATAAAAAACAGGTAAAACAATTTTTTCTCGTATTTCTTATAATTTTTTTCCTTACCGCCCCATGGATACTATACATATATCCAGTTTTCGAAACAGTAAACAGCTTCTATGCAACTGCCACTGGTATACCATATAAAACTGATATACCATCTTTAACAATACGTTTTTTTTCATTTTTTTTTCAAATTAACAATTATATATTCCCTTTGATATTTTTGCTTTTTGTTTCGAAGAATTTTTACACAAAGGACTATCTGTTAAAGCATAAAGAACTTGTATTAATAACAATTGTGATTATTGCTACTGTTGGAATTTCTACAATAAACTATATCCCTATGCAACAATATATAGCTGGTATTCTACCCCTATTTCATGTTTTTGCAGCACGTATTGTTTGCAACTTGAGACGAATGCAAAAACCCGTGATAATAACATTAATTATTGGGCTGCTAACATTAACTAATGTCATTCATGTCGGTCCTCTTTTTGCTTTCAAAGGTATTGATTATCTTTCTGGAAATAAAATCAAGGAGTCTCTTCGTGATACCGAATATTTCAGAGGCCCTATCTCAACTTTTTATTGGCAGGTACAATTCAAGTCTGTATTTTTGCAATATTTATATGAAATTACTCATCAATACAGGGGCCCTTTGGATGGGATAGTAAAATATGTTAAAAAACATGGGGGCGAAGATGATACGTTTTTGATGAACCATGAAGATATTTCATTTGCGTTTCATACTAACCTCAGACAAATATATGAAATTCCTTTTCCCGAACCTCCGGATTGGATAATTTTAAGAAAAAAATCTCCAATCGGATCTGTTTTGAAAAAAACTGTTGAAAATAGAGCAGAAATTAAAAAGAAAGAAGATTTCTATAGAAAATATGTTTTTGATTATATGAAAAATAATAATTACCAAAAAATAGTATTGGACTATCCTGCTCGATATGGAAATAATCTATTTGAAATACAACTTCATCAATTCAAAACTCCTAAATCGGACAGGAATGTTGTAATTTACAGACATTTGAGAAACACGGATTTCACTGTGCAGCCTTCGGCTACAACCAAAGATGACAAAAGACAAAAGACAAAAGACAAAAGAAAGTAGGCAGGGAGTGGCATAGACAAACTCGTTTGTCCGTGCGGGAAGAATTGGCTGTAATTCCAATAAGTTTCATAAAAACTTTGATAAAAAACAAAGTTTTACCGGTTTGCAGTACAGATTAAAACGAATCTCTAAGCCTCCAGGCATATCTCGCCGCGTGCCATAGGGTAATACGTCGTTCTTCCTTGTGCCGTAGAAAATTGCTAAGAATAGACAGCAAATAGAATAAATAGTTAAGAAAAGAAAAACGAACCGATCTTCTCAATAACTTATAGAGTAAGGGCCATTTAACAAAGAAAAAGGCAAGACGATGAATATTAATGATAGCATTTTTATCAGACATTGCGAGAACACTCGAGGTTAAAAATGAATGGGGTAAATCTTTTAAGGAATAATCAGGCTTCAAGAATCCTTCCTCAATACAATACTCAGTGATTTCAGATTTAGGAAAAGGCATGAAAAGAGCGGAAAAAGCAAAATTGGTTTTTGCCTTTATATTGAGTTCAATAGTTTTATAAGCATCAGAAAGGGTTTCTCCCGGGAGACAAAACATATTAGTGGTCTGGGTTCTGATTCCATATTTATGAAGAAGGTGCCCGCAGCGAATGATCTGGTCATCGGTAACATCTTTTTTCAAAACATTCTTTCGTGAATTATAATTTCCCGTTTCTATGCCATAGCTGACAGTATGGCACCCTGCCTTTGCGAGCATGCGCACAGTATCTTCATTTATAACATTGGCTCTGGTAGTACACATAAATGGTATATTGATTTCTTTCCCATATATTTCAAGGAACCTGAGAATCCATTTTTTCCTGTAGGTAAACAGATCATCGTAAAAGAAAATTGAAGTCATCTGAAATTTATCGCGCAGTAATGTTATTTCCTTTATGAAGTTTTCGACGCTTTTTTGTCGGACATAAGTCCCTTTCTCCTTAAACAAATCCTGTATGTTTGAATTGTAGCAGAAGCTGCATCTATAAGGGCATCCACGACTCGAAAAAAATCTTTGAACAGTGTCTTTGGCAAGTTGTGGGTATCGTTTGAAATAATTTGTACGATCTTCAACTATATCTTCTTTAAAGGCAACTAAACATGCCTTTTCATTAGTGTGAATATTCCCTTTACTGTTTTTATAAGATAGACCGGGTATGGAGGCCCAGTCAGGAGAGGCTTTGTCTAACTCAGAGATCACATTCAACAAGACGTCCTCGCCCTCACTGTTACAAACTATATCGATGGGTGCTTCTGAAAGAATTTCATCCGGATAGAACAGTGCATGGATACCACCTACGATTATCGTCACGTCTGGAATTGCCTCCCGGATAGCTTTGGATTTGTCTATAAGCCAATTATGCTCAGCAGAAAGGACAGAAAACCCGATCAGTCTTGGTTGCAACTTTTTTAGTATTCTAAGGGAGTCTTTTTCTAGGGAATCGATGATCACATCAGCTTTAAAACCAAAATGTTTGAGATTGGCTATAATGGAAAGAATGCCAAAGTAAGGGACTGCATATTGTTGAAAAAAAACGATATCAGGTCTCATGTCTTAGAAGTTTTTAGCAAACTTGATAAATTAAGAAGTAATCTAAACAACAATAAGTACATAACATCAGGAATAAATTTAAAGAGGTATCTATATACTATACAATACAATAATGGATAATTTATCTCAGTTGGAGTTCTGCGGCTCATTACTTTACGCACTATTTTTCTTGCCGCTCTGGAATATGTCGGAGGAACCATCAGTGAGCTAAAGAAAGTTGATCCTGAACCGCCAATATGACCCAAATGAACCGTTACAATTTTAACCTTTTTCTTCCATGCAGGCCTTAGAGACCTAAGCGTCATATCCAAGTATGCCTTTGAGGCCGGATACGCCACCCTTGGCTCAAAAACAGGGGGCGCTAAAGCGCTGAAAGACGAGATGCCAACTAAAATGCCGCCATAGTCCAAAAGCTGCTCTTCAAAAGCGTTCAGAACATTTCCAAGTCCGTCAATACCCACTCGGTTGATTTCATCAAATGTACCAAAATTAATTGAAGAATCCTCTTCAAAATCAGCTTTTACAATTGCGGCATTGAATATGATACATATAGGCTCACGAGGGATCTCAGAACAAATCAACTTCAGTGATTCAATGCAATTAGGGGCTGTAATATCCAGTTCAACATGGCGATACCTCTCTGAAGCGATCCACTTCTCATGGTCATGGATTTTCTCAAGACTTGTTCTTGCTACACCAAAGATATAGCAAGATTCATCTTTAAGGAATTCTTCAACCATGGCCGCCCCTAACCCCCGTGAAGATCCAATAATGATACAATACTTCATTTTATGAGGTATAACCAAAAAGAGTGGAAAAAGCAAAAAAAGCGGCGTATCCTTTCAAAAAAAAATAATGACCAAATTATTAATTTTTAAAGAAAGGAGTCAGCCACCATAATAGAGAATAAATCAGAATAACAATTCATGAAATCATGCTTTGGCAGCAAAGTTTTTTGAGAAACCTGTCATTTCTATTCGGCTAAATATGGTTTTGGTCCTGCATGTTTAAACGTTTTTATTTAATTTTAATTGCCTCTGTTACTTGGGTTCTCAATACATTTAAGACATTTCTTGGATTCAATTGCATAAGAACATTCTGTTCATTATTGGCCAGAAAAGCACAGGATTTACAAATATTCCTGTCATGACACTCCTTGATAGCTTTAGCGACACCAAGCTTTTTTATGTTTGGAGCATTCGGATAGTCATGAGCCCAACAAGTAACAACCCTACCGTCAGCATCTATTTGGTATTTTAACCTGCCATGATAGCATGGCACCAATTTAAGCTTTTTTATCAAATCATCATCCTTTTTTGTAACGAACCCTTTATCATAAGGGAAAGGCCAGTCTATCGTTGCATTAAGAACATTTTCAGTATAATAAACAGGATATCCCCTTTTTTTAAGTCCCAATATTTTTTTGACAGTTTCTCTGATCTCAGCATTTGACATGATCAGATTAGCACACTTATCTTGTATAGTTGAATGATTGTAAAGGATGCTGTATTGTATCCGGAATTTTTTTTCAACTGCGAGTTTTGCCAGAAATTCCATATCTTGTGTGTTGTCCCTTGTAAGAGTTGCATGGACAACAATTGGAATGTTGTTTTGCCGGAGCACATCTATGGCATTCATGGCACTTTTATAGCACCCTTTACCACGATTTTTGTCATTGCTTTCTTCTGTTCCATCCATGCTAACACACACAGTGTCAACACATCGTATTTCTCCAATCTTTTTCGAAACTAAGGAGCCATTAGTGTTAAAGCTTATACAAAAGCCTTTCAGCTTGGCATAGTTGAAAATTTCGCCCATATCCCTCCGCAAAAGAGATTCACCACCATGAAGCGTTAAAAGTCGACATCCTAAACTTTTTAATTGATCAATAATTTTTAACAACTCTTTTGTGGAATAATCTTTCAGTTTTCGTTCACCATAACTTCCATAGCAGTAACTGCAATTCAAATCGCATTTGTTATTAGTAACCAAAACAACCAGGAGTGGTTTATCTAACCTGAAAAGACGACAATATAGAAGATTCAAAAAAAACATAGCCCGCCTATAAGTTGATTTTATTGCCGTATTTTTATAACGAGGTAGATTTTTCAGATATTCCAATACCTCATTGTCCTTTTCGAATTTATCCCATTCTATATTTCTCATATAACGACATTAATACCTTCTTAAATATTTTCTTATAGCTTTAATTCCATTAAAAAAAAGCGCTAGTGAAAATTTTTGATTATAGGAACCAATTGTTTTCCAATAACCATACCAAAATAAAAAAATATATTGATATAACCTGTTTGGTGGAAAAAGTATAAGGATTCTTACTAAAGGAAGTAAAAATGGAAACTTGACCGCTATGCCGGCAAACTTATGGAGATTATTTGCCCTTGATGCCAATTTAACATTTTTAAAATTAAGAGTAGTTGTGGTAAAACCTGATGGCAATTTGTTTGAGCTTAGTAAAGAGTCCTCACCAATATATCCTTTTGTAGTAAGATAATCCCAAATGGGTGTTTTTGGTATTGGCACAAGAATATTAAACTGAGACCAAAATGGTTTTAACTTAATATTCAGCTTAATTGTTTCCAAATCCACACTCAAAGGGTCTTCGACTGGAAGAACCATAATATTCATCGCCCATGTCCTAATGCTATGTTTATTAAGAATCTCAAATGCTTTAATAATATCTTTGTTAGTGACTCTTCCTCGTTGTAGTACTTTATCAGCTACCTCTTCATTTCCACATTCCACCCCAACAGGAGAAAGAAATAAACCTGCATCTTTCAACATAACGACTGTGTCTTCATTTACTTTTTCCGGCCTAAATTGAGCGACAAAAGGTTTTTTTATTTCTTTTTTATATCTTTCACAGAATTCTTTTATGGTCTTCTTGGGTAAATATGAAAAGCAATCATCATCATAAAAAATAAATATTTCAATATCGTACTCTGTTGTTATGTGTTTTAATTCCTCGATCATATTATTAACACTACGAAATCTGAGTATTCTTGAATCACGGAAAAGAGCATTATAGTTAGTGTTAAAGCAGTACGAACACTTGTGAGGACATCCTCTGCCAAACATAATAGCCATACTCTTTCCTTGCATATGGTCTTTATCTAAATCTAAAGAAATTAAATTTCTATCTGGAAACGGAATAATATCCAGATTACTAATCAATGATCCAACAGGATTCTTAATCACCCCATCTCCATTACGAACCCATAATTTTTCAATCTGATGGTATTCTTGTTCATCTCGCACAGCTTGAATAAATTTCCTAAAAGCTACTTCCCCCTCGCCCAAACATAGCGCATCAATATTATTATCTCTAATTATCTCCTCGGGATTAAATGTATAGTGATGGCCGCCGAAAATGGATATAAATGTCATACCTGACTGTTTCAATAACTTGTTAAATTGTTGAACTCCAGTGTTTTCATACGTCATTGCGCTATAAGCAACAATTTGGGGTTGATAAGCCTCTGCTTTCTTCAAAGCTTCTTCAAGTGGCATAGAGTTAATTATGCATAATTCCCTTTCATATCCCTCCTCAAGGGCAATGGATGAAAGCAACTGAATTCCAAGTCGCTCAAACTTATAATTATCCAGAATAACAAAAAGTATTTTATTAGATGAATTTATCATGAGGAACCTATCTTTTTTTAAAAAGTTTACGATACATAGTTTTTATTAGGAGTAGAATTGCTACCCTTGCTTTCAATAAAAATATATTGAAAGAAATTTCTTTTCTCAGATCATTTATAATGAAACTTGGAGAAAGATAAAACTTTCTGTGTATATCATCGGCTAAATCAATTAATTTCTTTTGCAATTCCGAACTTCTCCAGGAAGGCAATGAAAAGTCAGGAACAGGGGTTTTTATAAATTCTGCCCAGTAATCTTTTTTTAAAGTTCCGTTTTTTACGAGTTCATCATAAAATTCTGTCTTTGCTAAAGGATACAGTATATTGATATAAACATAGGTGGTTTTAAGTTTTTTAATTTCTTTAAAAAGTGTCTTTCTGTATTCATCCGTTTCTCCTGGAAAACCAACTATAAAATAGGAAAGCGTGTTCATTTTTACTTCATCGCATATGGCAAAAAATTCTTTTATCTGTGATAAAGATACTTTCTTTTTCATGTATTTAAGGATGCCGGGGTCAAGCGACTCGACCCCAACATGAAGTCTGACACAACCAGCCTTTTTCATTAGTGCTGCCATTTCTCTATCAAAAGGAAATACCCTAACCCTGGCATTCCATTTAACGTCAAGTCCTCGTTTTAATATCTCGTTGCACATGTCTAATACTCTGCGGCGGTTTAGATTAAAGGTATCATCAAATATATGTATTTCATCTATACCATGTGATTTAACGTATTCAAACTCGTCTACAATATTTTTAGGGGAGCGATAATAGAATCTCTTCTCCTGTACATCACAAAATATGCATCGATAAGGACATCCTCTTGATGTATATACGGTAGTCATTTTAGCTTTGTCTGCCACCGTGTAATAAAGATCAAGATCAATCAATCCTCTGTCAGGGAAAGGAAAGTCATCTAAATTTATGAGTTTAGTATCATTGAGATTTTTCTTAACATGTCCATTTGTCTTATAATAAAGGTTTGATATTTCTAAAAGGGACTCCTCATCTTCTCCCCTTTCAATCACATCTATTAATTGGGGGAATTTTATTTCGCCAAAACCAGGCAGTACGTAATCTATATCATCTATTTGTATCGAATCCATTGGAAAGTAGTTTATATGCGGACCTCCGGCAATAATCCGTAGATTCGGAAAAAGCTTTTTTGCTTTTTTAGCAATTTTATGCAATGCATAAAGCCGCCTTGTCACTACAGAAATACCCAAAACCTCTGGTTCGAACTTCTTTAAGCATTCAAGAGTATCATTTATATTCCATCTTTTGGATGATACGTCTAGGAGTTTGAGTTCGTGCTTTGGATTAATCCCGGTTGCAATTGCCATTAGCCCCAGTGGTGGGAAATTCATAAAGTCGTAGAGTAGATAATCTGGTGTAGTATTTTCTTGTACCTCTCCTTCAATCGGTAAATTTATAAGCAATATTTTCATGGGTGAATTTTTTATTAAGAATGAGAGAACTCTTCATCACTATGCTTGAAGTAATCAACACTAAATGATTTTTTAAAAAGATTAAAAATTTCACCCGCTGATGAATGGAATGGATATATCTTTGTTTTTACCAGATAAATTTTAAACAATAGATATATCCAAAAAAAAACGATATTTGGCCTTATATGAATCAAGCAATTCAAAACCAAACGGCGAGTCCAGGGAAAGCAGATAATCATAGCAGATAGTAAGGATAGGTTTTTCTGCAACTTTTTTTGTTTTTCGGAAAAACAGCTTAAAGGTGATTTGTTCTGATAAGACATATGGAGTGAGTCGAAATCACCGTCGAAAATTCTTTTTTTAATACAATAATCTCCCAACTCGGTTTTAGGGTAAGGGTGATATACCGGAAATTCCGCAAAATGGACTTTACACTTCAAGTTGAGGTTCAAAGTTTCAATATCGTGCTCAATATTGCTGTAGGGCAACCCAAGGATACTGTTGGAAAAAATTTTAATAGAATACTTGTGAAACATATGAAATGCCTTTACTATTGCTTCTTCTTCTATGTTTCTTTTCAGCAACTTGTTCCTGAAATCTGCGTTTCCAGCTTCAATGGACATGTTCACAGAAAAACAACCACCCTCTTTTAATAGTTTAACCATATCCTCGTTCACCAGGTCCGGCCTTGTTGCGCAGTGAAATGGTATATTAATTTTGGACTTGTATTTTTCCACAAATTCTTTCAGCCAGGAATCCTTTGGAAAAGCAAAAATATCATCGTAAAATTTTATGAATTGAAGAGGATATTGGGATTTGACCCTCGATATTTCATCGATAATATAATCTACTTTAACCCTCCTTAAAAATTTCCCCTTTCCCCTGTACATTTCCTTAAAAGAGTAGTTAAAACAGTATGTACAGGGATAGGGACAACCTCTGCCTGTTATAAAACTTTTTATTGGGAAATTTCCCATTTCAGTATTTTTATAAAAAATATCTCTATCTGGAAAAGGAAAACTATTCAAATCTTGAACTAATGGCCTTAAAAATGGATTTTTTTTCCCGACTTTAATATTATGGATATTGTCAATATTCCTATCTTCGCTCAGATTGTTCAAAAGTTCCGGAAATGCTTCGTCTCCCTCTCCAATGCAGGCAGCATCAAATTTCCCCAGAAAAAATGAATCAGGATAAAAAGTTATATGCGGTCCTCCAATAATAGTAAAAACATCGAATTTTTTTTTAATGGAAGGATTTATGGAACAATAATATTTATGTTCTCCCGTTGATGCGCTGTAGGCAATTATATCCGGTTTTATTCTATCAATTTTATCATAAATATTTTCTCTGGTTATAACTCCAAGGAAAGTTTCATGTCCTGCTTTTTTGGCAATGGCCGATAAGAGCATAATTCCGTGTGGATCTATAAAATCAACTGTTTTAACAATAAATAAAACTTTCATAAATAATGCCTATATTCTTTTTGTTCATCAAGTCTCTGAATTGGGTTTAGGTTTCCTCGCAAAAGCTTTTCCCAGAAAAAACTTTATATCCACAAATAAAGTAAACGTTCCCAGTAAAACTCCAAGAAAACTATGAAACTTAAGTGCCGACGATTTGCCGTAATCCCTCTCTTTAAGAAGCCCACCTATTTCTACGTAGGAAAAACCGCTTTTAATGAACTTAACAACCGCTTCCGCGTGATATGAAAAAAATCTTGTAACAAAAGGAATTTGATTTAACAGTTCTGTTCTAAAAAATGCCGGTCCATTATAATATTTCAGATTTAAGCCAAACAGTAAATTATAAATTTTGATAAAGGTTTTTGAAATCATCCTCCTTTTAAAGGATCTGATCTCTTCATTGAAAGGGTATGATAAAATTAAATCTGCCTTTCCAATCTCCTGAAACAGAGACACCATATATTCTTTTGTTATCTGGTGGTCACCAGGGAAAAGGGAAAAATAACTCCCTTTAGCTAAAATAATACCTTTAACAAACACTGTGCCAATACCTTTCGGTGAATTATGGCTACAAATTCTTACTTTCGAGGATTCTTTTGCGATCTGATGTGCTACTTTGAGTGTTCCATCCGTACTGCCATCATTAAAGATAATAATGTCCAAATCATAATGAAACATTTCATTAGCTTTGAAAATAGTATCAACTGTAGCGCGCAGGTTTTTTTCTTCATTTAAACATGCCACGCATATAGATAGACTTTCTTTTCTTTTATTCAAATAAATCTTTTCCTATATCTTTTTTAGTGAATTTATCCGCTTGTAATTTAGTCCAAGGCATATTAGTTTTTTTATTCAGCTGGTAAAAACCAAGGATCTTGTTGGTGAAATTTCATTAGTTTATTCAACATATAGAAAATCACAAATGCTATCTTTTATTTAAAAGATAGCGCAGAACCTGTAGCAATAGGTATGCATCCTCCGAAAATAGAAGTAGTGCCCAAAATACCGTTTTCAGTATTTACCCGATGCATGGATTTGCCGCTCCCCAGACTACATCTGCTTTCCTTTCCATAAAGTTCGGCCATTGTTAATTTCATCGGCATTCCTTTCGCGATACAGTGGCCATGCCCTCTGTGATTGCTAACAACAACATCCTCTTTTTTCAGGTGGGCAATTACTCCAGCAGCAATAGCTTCCTGGACAATACATAAATGCACAGGACATTTGATTTCCTGTTTTGGATAACACTCAATAATTTTTTCCTCAAACAGGCGAATTCTTACCATGCTACGATATAGTTTAAGAAGGATTTACTTATCCATGGTGCCCATTTAATTTAAAAAAAACTTTCCCCCAATTCCATATACTCCTAATATTTAAAGAAAAAAACAGATTCTGTTCTATATAACAAGCTTTCTTGCAAGACTTGCAGGGAATATTTTGAGCCAGATCAAAAGCCTTTTTAAAACCTTTTTCTAAAGCATTGATCCCTGAACTGCGCCAATACAAATCTCCACATGGATAAACCATTCCATCAGGAAATATAAAAGCAAAAAGTTTACCCGCCCAGCAATTAATTCCATAATGATTGTTCTCGTTGTATATTTTCTGGTGGTCGCCCCATTGATATAAGTAGTCATAATATTCGTAAGATGACCCTACTGGTCTTCCCTCATTTTTAGCTTTAAGAATTGTTTTGATAGCTGTTCTTATTTCATTATCTGACAAAACCAAATCACCAACTTTATCTACTGATGGTAAATGGGTTTCTCCTTCATTACCCTGATAGTCAAGAAAGATAAAATTTACGAAGGTATTTTGCTTTTCTGCGATATCAAGTAAATGATTTATTTCTCCCAAATTTTTTCTATTCAGCACGGTTGTATACCAAAAAGGGATGGTATTCTTGCGTAACAAGGAAGCAGCCCTTAAAACCATTTCGTAAGAGCCTTTGCCCCTTAGTTCATCATGAATTCTTTTTCGTCCGTCAAGACTTAGAAACAATATGTCCAGTTCACCCAAAGCACTGATATTTTTATCCACTAAAGACCCGCTTGTGGATACCCCCACAAAAATACCATGATTTTTTGCGCGCCGAATTATAGGTCCAAGGCTTTTTTTTGTTAGGGGTTCTCCACCTGAAATTTGGAGTTTTTTTGTTCCTGCCTTCGCCATCTGGTCAATCAATAATAACCATTGGCTTTCATTTAGCTCTCTATCAGACTCTACTTCTTCATAATTACAATAAGTACATCTATGAGGACAATAATTTGTCAGGATAAGATAGACACTTAAGGGTGTTTTATTATTAGTTATATTTGAGAGTAAAATTGACCGCGCAATACTTAACTTTGAAGATAATTTCATTTTTTTTAATTAAACCGTACTTTCATTGCCAATATGTACTACCAACTAAAAATTATAAAAACAGTTTTAACTGTTTTTAGATTTCTGGTTTTCATATTTTTGCTCTGTTTTGCAGAGTCGTCAGTTTCATAAAATTTAAAAATTACCGAGGTGTGCCCACACTTCTGAAATCTATTTGTCTTCAACTTCACATCGCAAGAATTGCAATGGCCAAAATAATCACACTCCCGATAAATATCTTTGATTCCAAATTCAGGATCTAATTCCAGGAACTTTTTCAAGGTTAATAACTGTATCAAAACGTTTATGATGCAGCTGCAATACTGAATTTAGATCGTAAATTAATATTCTTTGGATTAGCGGATTTTCCTCAAGCAAAGGAGAGGCATGTTCATCAACCAACCAGGAAACATGGTCATCTTTAAATTTATGTAGGAGAACAGTCGTTCGCAAAACATCTCCTAAACTGGATGTTCTGCTAATCTCCGGATCAAGAGTTTTGGAATAACCAAGTTTTACTATAAGTATTTTTGCCAAAAAAATTTCCTGTCAAATAAAATTCACATGCTCCGGAGGCTCAAAAGTAAGTCCCCAGAGGTATCGATTAATTTCATCCAGTCGGCAGTTCTTCATGCATGTTTGCACGTCCAGCTCATTGGAAACAAAATTCAATACTTTTTCTCTGTCGGCACCGTTCCATATTTCCGTAAAAGACCTCTTATATAAATTTCCATAACAAAACTTTTTATTCCCTAAATAAGGGCCACAGGCATAAATATCACCATTGGACAGTATCTCAGCAAAGAAAGGAAGTCCTAAACATTTTTTATAAGGACGCAATTCTTTTTCAAGTTTAGTCATTGCATTTGCGCGGAAAACTACTTTAAAAGAATCGCTATTAAATTCCTCCAGTTCTTTTTCAAGGCAGGCTAATTCGCTATACTTAAAACTTTTTTCAATATCGTGACTACTCATTAAGTGTTTAATGAATGGTTTTATCGTCAAATAATCAATCCCTATGGGTTTTAACAGTTTTGCAAGATTAACTATTTCATTGAAATTTTCAGGTAATAAAATGCATTGAACGCCGATTGCGCAACACAGGTTGTTTTCTTTTTTAATATTTACGGCATCTTTAATGTTTTCAATTACACTTTCAAAGTCCTTTTCTTTTGTCCCATGTATTCGCCTATACATTTTTGGAGTAGCTGCATTTAAGCTTACTCTCATCCATGATAAATGTTTTAAACACTTTTTTGACATTTCCAGGTCAAATAAAACACCATTCGTTGCTATTGAAGTATCAATACCACATTCTTTTGAATGTATAATAAAATGATCAATATTTTTGTGCAATAAAGGCTCCCCCTCCCCCGCATACATTACGCTTTTTAAGCCAACTTTCCCAAGTTCCGTCAAAGTGTTTAACAAAATTTTACTATCAATAGATCTGGGCTTATACTCCAAATAGTCGAATGCGCAAAATGAACACCTGTGATTACATGCCCCAGTTGGACTAATTTCCATATATATTGGGTAAATATTTTCTTTATTTAGCCAGGCGTTGACACGAGGTATATGATAGAACAGCTTATGACCGTCAATTTTATAATTGTCCACTCACTTCACCTGCATTCCTCTCAAGTCTATTTTTAATTAGATTAATATGATGGGTTGGAAATTCTTGTGATTTGAATCGAGCTTACAGTATTCTGTGACTAAAAATATCATAGATTATATTGGATTTACTTAGAGTCAGATGATAAGTTTAGTGAAGAAAAATTCTTTCTTGTGAATAAAGCAACTCTTATAATGTCAATGCATTGTTAGAGATTGATATCTTCGCATTATAACTTTATTAATCTCTATCTTCAAATGTATTTTTTTTATGCTCATTATATGAACCGTTGTATTTCTGTGTTATTCTGTGGCTTAATTAAGATTTTGTTTTCATTAAATCTCTGAAATCTCAGAGTTCTCTGCGGTTAATGGGTATACATTATGAAACTTGTTATTCAAATACCATGTTTAAATGAAGAAAAAACTCTCCCTTTAGTGATAAGGGATCTCCCCAAAAAAATTGATGGGGTTTCTAAAATAGAAACGCTGATTGTCGATGATGGCAGTACAGATAGGACCTCTCATGTAGCTAAAGAATTGGAAGTCGGTCATGTTATCCAGTTGTCCTCCAACCATGGACTTGCCCACACATTCATGGTTGGGCTGAATGGCGCGCTGAAACTTGGAGCAGATATCATTGTAAATACGGATGGGGATAACCAGTATAATGGCAATGATATTCCGAAGTTAATTAAGCCGATTTTAGATAATGAAGCGGAAATTGTTATTGGTGACAGAGAAGTCGAAACAATTAAGCATTTTTCTTTAACGAAAATATTTCTTCAAAAACTGGGAAGTTGGGTTGTGAGGCAATTATCCGGCACGAATATTCCGGACGTAACAAGCGGCTTTCGAGCATACAGCAAAGAGGCAGCTTTGCAAGTTAATGTTGTTTCTAAATTCAGTTATACCCTTGAAACTATTATAATGGCCGGCAAAAAAAAAATTCCTATAACTCATGTCGCAGTTAGAACCAATGAGAAGTTGAGAGAATCTAGACTGTTTAAAAGCACATGGGGTTATTTGAAAAACTCTATAGCAACTATTGTTAGGATTTATGCCATGTACGAACCTTTAAAAGTATTTTCATATATAGGTGGTACTTCTTTCTTTTTAGGGTTTATCCTTGGTTGTCGCTATGTATATTTTTTCTTTATTGGATCTACTACCGGTCATGTTCAGTCCCTTATATTATCTGCGATTTTAATTATTGTTGGTTTCCAAATAATATTAATAGGTCTTGCAGCAGACCTTATTTCGATTAATAGAGAGTATGTTGAGAATAGTTTGTATAGAATTAAAAAGTCTGAGTTACATTTGAAAGAATAGGGTATTAAACGATATACGGGGGATATTTAATGATAAAAATTGGTGTTGTAGGCTGTGGTTACTGGGGTCCGAATTTAATAAGAAACTTTAATGGACTGGAAAATGCGGAAGTTGTATATATTTGCGATT
>CAJXCL010000036.1 GCA_913051775.1 uncultured Nitrospirota bacterium
CATCTTCTTCAAAAGGTAGTTCACCATAAGCAAGCCGGTATAAGTCGGCTGGTTTTGGGGCTCCTTCTTTTATCTGTTGTGTTACTTCTTCATTTTTTTTCCTGAAGAGATCTAGCGCAAAGCTGGCATTTAGCTGGCAACCTTTTGATGTCAGTTTCTCTTTAAGCTCATCCATCGACCACCAGTGGGCAGTGAGCAGCGCTTTGAGCGCCGGGTTTCTTCTGTGAAATACAAAGACCGGATGGTCGGATAACCAGTCTGCACACCCGTTTGCGAATGAAACAAACAGGCGTGCCTTTGTAGCTGCTACAAGACCTGCTAGGTAGTCAGAGGTAACGCAGCAATTTTCTCCGATCTCCAGCCATTTCCCGGGAGGAGAGAGCGATGCGTATGCGGCGTAGGTACGAAGTTCCATTAGTTGGCCGGGCTGACAAAAAATGGTGTCAACCGGGCCGTACTTTTTTACCATTTCATCAAAGACACCGTCCTTCAACGCGTTTTCCCCGGTGTTGGTTGGACCGCTATCACAATGATTGTAAATATTTCGGCCGCGGTCAACTATCAAATAAGTGTTGCGCGGCATCCCCATCTCGCAGGAACATTCACCATAGAACGGGATTGAGACCACCTTGCCACCTTCAAAGTCCCATGTTTCCCAATGGGCCAATTCAATGATCTTAGTGTACCCGAGTCCGCTCAGGAACGATATGTAATCGTAATAAAGTGCGTGCTTATTTTTTCGGCTCGGAACTATTATAGGTGTATCCTTAGGAAATGCCAGCAGGCTGCGAGGATCCACGTGGTCATCATGGTCGTGAGTGAGAAAGATTGCAGCTGGTTTAGGAAGCAAAGAAGGCCATAATGAAGGCAGCGGGGCCTCGGCAAACCAGGGGACCAGCCAGGGATCGAAAAACAGAAAATTGTTCTTCTGCCGATACATCAAACCCGCGTGGCCAGTATGGAGTGTATCGCGATCCTGCATTGTGTCAAGCCAGTGTTGTCGGATCAATGTCTTTTCCGACAAAGCGAGGCAGTTGCCACTCAGGAAGATGTTGAGCAATTCCTTCAGGTACTCCGTAGCCCCCTCCCCGAATTCTTTTCCAATTCTATTGATCTCTGATCGGACCTCTCCGACAGTCAGAGTTCCGTTTAAACAGCCAATAAACTGTCCGGCGATAGGGGCAAGCGATGGTTCTAATTCAAAAGGTACTGACTGCCTGCTTTGTGAATTATATATTTTAATCCTGGAGTACCTGAGTGGCGAGGATTTGTTCTCATCCAATGGATATTTCCACTCGAAAGTGCCGTCCGGTTTCCGTCCACAGCGGATGACCTTACGAAGGTGCGGACGCGATTGCACTACTTCCATATAAGCGTTCTCCAATCTCTCTGGAAGGGCAGGGTCTTTAAGCGGAGCACGACCGGCGAACAGATCACTGATAACTATGTCGAGAGCTCCGCCGAGGTGCCGGTGTACTTCATCCAAGCAGGATACAACCTTTGGATCCACACCCCCTAAAAAAGGGAATGGACCAAGCGGATTAGAGCTCTCAAACTCTGCCCACGCCCAAGGAAACAAGCCTACATATTCTTTACCCGATAATGTTTCCCAGCTTATTGGTGCCATAATATCCTCCCTACTTCAGTTTTAAACAAGTTTAATTATATTTTAGAATTTTGAAAATCAAAATTTATTTATCATATGGTGCGTTTGGAGTTTTCCGTTTCATTGTGGCAGGGTATGCAAAAAACTTTGCAGAGATACGCTCAACTTTGCTAAAAAACCATTTTGATAACTAAGCACCAGCTCGCCAATATAAATAACTGTTTAAAGTTTGTCAAGGGAAAAGCAGGTCTCAAATTCCGCTATAGAATTTTAAAAATTCTATTCCTGTGAGGATTGGAGGTCATTTTTGTAAATTCACAATATTTTTTTAATTTGACCTCTAAAATTTTTTTTAAACGCACTCCTCCTTTTCTTTTTTTACTCTTTTCTATCTCTATTTTAGGGATATATCCTTAATTTGACTTTGGTAACTTGAAATATTAACCTGTAAATTATGATTACTGAATTTTTCGTTCGAACATTTATTAAAAACCGTGAGAAAACTGAGGACTACCGGGTCCGGGCGCAATATGGAATCCTTGAGGGTTGGGTAAGCACAGTCATTAACTTAATCCTGTTTGCTTTTAAGCTTGCGGCGGGTCTGTTTGTAAACAGTATCGCTCTAATTACCGACGCTGTTCATAGTCTTTCCGACATGTTGAGTTCTATTGCGGTTATATGGGGATTCAAGATATCCGGGCAGCCTCCAGACAAGGAACACCCTTTTGGGCATGGGAGGATGGAGCATGTCACCACCCTAATTATCGCCATTCTTTTAATCATCACAGGTTTTGAGTTTGCGAGAGTTGCTTTTGGAAGAGTAACGCATGCTGATCCGGTTGTTTTCAACCTGCCTGTGATTATCATTGTTTCTATAACGATTGTTTTCAAAGAATGGTTATCAAAATTTGCAAGAGAACTTGGCAGAAGGATTGACTCAAAAGCTCTTGAAGGAGATGCCCTTCATCACAAGGCGGATGTAATAACCTCTGTGATGGTAATATTAGTTCTTTTTTCCGAGAAGATACATTTCAGGCAGTTTGACGGAGTGGTCGGAATTTTAATATCTGTTTACATCATGTACTCAGGCTGGAAGATGTTGCAGGATGTTATAACGCCGCTTCTCGGTGAGTCGGCAACTTACGAAGAACTGGCTGAGATAAAAAAAATTGCGAAATCAGTTAAGGGAATAAAAGGGACACATGATATTATGATGCACAAATACGGAAGCATGAAGGTTATATCTCTTCACGTTGAAATACCGGAAGAATTCCCTTTCATGGAGGCACATAATCTCATTGAGGAGATTGAGGAGAATATCAATGTAAAAATGGGAGCGATCACCACTATCCACCTTGATCCTATTCAAAAATTGAATGACGATCTTCGGCAAGTCCATTCAATTCTGGGTGGTATAATAAAGTCTAATCCGGGATTAAACTCATACCATGATTTGAGGATGCTGAAAGTTAAGGGTGCATTGACATTGGTGGTCGATGTTGTTGCGTCGCACGGGGTAAATCCCGACGAGATAATCGCGCTTCGTGATAAGGTGGCTTCCTCGTTGAGGACTACCCTTCCATTTTACCAGATAAAAATATGGATTGATCATCCGTTTAATGTGACCCCGTCCCCTAAATAATAATGTTGCGAAAAAAAATGATATTACTTTACAATATAAACTATGGATGAACAAAAAGAACCGTTATCAATAAATAACCAGCCCAACATGTTGTCCTGCCCCAAATGCAACTTTCCGGTCCGGCATGAGGATACGAAATGCATGTTTTGCAAAACATCACTTCAACCAACCGGCTGGAGATTGTATTATCACTACTTCCGCCGTTATTTCCAGCAAATGTTATGGAGGCAGCGTCTTAAGAGAAGAAAAGGTGGGAGAGGAAGACAAAAAATTCAATCTGCTCAATATTTAAAGTATTTTGCTTTTTTATGTGTTGGGGCCTTTTTGACACTTATTGGCGGATATTTGTTTATTATTTCTATGCTTTCTAATAATTTTTCAAACTGGATAATTTCTCTACTCTTTCTCGTCTACGGAATTTATACCCTCAAGACCTTATTGTACAGAAAATAACTTCAATCATAACGCAAATTACCAGAGGTCTGTCCACTTGGAAGAAGAGTTTTTTAGATTGAAAAAAAGTGAGGATCAAAGAACCATGAGAATCTCCTTGATCCCCACTTACCCCTGACAATTAATGGAGCTGGGGTGGGCTGAGCCCCATTATGCTGTTGCCAGAGAAGAGAAGCAGAATAAAAACTTAATGCGTTAATGATTGGCGATCGTTTGCCAAGTGGGGCGGCATTTATCACAAATTCGATGTCCCACATCGTATGACTTGAACATCTTACCGCAGCTTAAGCATTCTCTCTTTTTTATTTTAATCTTTTGCATGCCTGCAAGCTTTCTCATGTAATTTATCTCTTTCAGCTCTAACTTCTTCATATTAGGACCTACCATTAAACCCTCCCTAAAAAGAGTAAAAACTTTTAAATAATGTATCACAATATATAGTATTGTCAAGGAATATTTTCACTATATATAGTGGTTTTTTAATTTAGAGTGTAAGCATCAATTTACCGATAATAGTTAAAATTGAAAAAAAGTTGGTTACCTGAAATTTACGGCTTGAAAAGAGAAAAATGTAACATCAAAAAATGTTGGCTTGAAATCTGGACTAAGTGAAATGATGTGAAAGTGTTTAGCTAACGCATTTCCTACAACTTGACGCAGGGAGCTTCAATTGATAGAACTTTCAAAATATTGTATAGTAAAATTATGCCGATAATAGACATCATTTGCTATCCTGATCCAGCATTAACGAACAAATGCTCCCCTATTGAAAATATCGATGATGAAGTCATAGATTTGGCAAACTCCATGGTGGAAACTATGTATAGTGCGTCAGGTATTGGTTTAGCCGCACCACAGGTGGGGGTGTCAAAGAATTTACTTATAATAGATATTGGTGCCCAAATAGAAAATGGGTCCGCTATTACCCTTATAAACCCTTATGTTACTGCAGTAGATGATTCGGAAGTATTGGAGGAGGAAGGATGTTTAAGTATTCCGGGCCTATATGCCAATGTTGTTCGCAAGGAAGCCGTTGAAGTCAAAGGAATGGATATTAATGAAAAAGAGGTTTCATTGGAATTGAAGGGTCTTTTAGCCAGGGCCGTACAACATGAGATGGATCATTTTAATGGAGTTCTTTTTTGGGACCATTTAGGTAAAGTTAAGAGAAACATGCTGAAACAAAAATTTAAAAAATTGCAAAAAGAAAAGCTAGTAGAGCAAAAAAAATTAAAAAAACTTTGTTAAAATGATCCAATCTTTTAAGTGTACTCGTCTTTAGATACATTGATATCGCACCGTCAAAATTTATAACACTTATATTGTACAAGTTAGTGGCTAAAAACTGAGATGGGGAATATTCGTTGAAAATCGTTTTCATGGGAACGCCTGATTTTGCCAGACCCACTCTGGAAGGTCTTTCCCAATCCAGACATGAGATAGTAGGGGTTTTTAGCCAACCGGATAAGCCAAGAGGAAGGGGCAAAGTTACCTTACCGTTGCCTGTTAAAAGTTTTGCCTTATCTCAAAACATCCCCGTCTATCAACCTCCTTCCTTGAAAGATGATGATGTTTTTAAGACGATTAAATCTTTAAATCCAGACATTATTATTGTAGTAGCCTATGGGCACTTGCTTCCTCTAAAAATAATTAACTACCCCAAGTTTAGATGTGTCAACCTGCATGCTTCTCTTCTACCAAAATATCGTGGAGCCGCGCCTATCAATTGGGCTTTAATTCGTGGTGAGAAAGAAACAGGGATTACAACTATGCTCATGGAGGAGAGACTGGATACTGGAGATATTTTACTTCAGGAAAAAATCTCTATCTCTCCTAATGATAATGTTATGATACTGCATGATAAACTTGCTATATTAGGTGCTAAAAAAATTTTAGAAACGGTAAGTGGATTAGAAAACGGTCTGATAATTCCAGTCAAACAGAATCATGCCAGAGCAATATACGCACCAAAATTAAAGAAAGAAGACGGATTGATAAACTGGGAATGTTCTGCAAATGATATTTTTAATTTAATTCGAGGAACCTATAAATGGCCGGGGGCATATACTTTTTTTAAAGATAATAGATTGAAAGTTTTGAAAGCGAAAAAGCCGATAGGTATGCATGAAGGAAAACCGGCTTCAGTACTTGACATAAGGCAAAATGGGATTGAAGTCGCCACACAAGACGGATCTTTATTAATTACCACGGTTCAACCTGAAGGTAAGCCGGGAATGGACGCATACCAATTTTCTTTAGGACACAAAATTAAAGCAGGTGATTATTTTAACTCTAGTGTTACATAAAGCGGGTAAGGGGCCGCAACCAAAAAAAGAATACTATAAAAAAAGTAAATGCAACTCAATAATATGTTAAAAATCCGAATGACCTAAATTCTAATTTTCTAAACTTCCCTTTGACAAACTTAGGGTGACATTCTTTTTGTTATATTGTTTCGGATTTTGTGCTTCGGGTTTCGAATTTTATTTTTCAATGGCTTGAAAAAAAACTTCCTCACAAAAGAAGATTTTCATGGTAATTATAAGGAGGAACATGCATCAAAATGATTAAAGCACTGTTAAAAAAGATTGAAAACAAAAAGATAAATATTGGGATAGTAGGACTTGGTTATGTTGGACTACCTCTTGCGGTTGAATTTGCAAAGGCCGGTTTTAAAGTTTGTGGAATCGACTTGAACAAAACCAAAGTCAGTAAATTCAACAAAGGTATTAATTATATTCCTGATGTGGATACGGCTTTATTTAAAAAACTGGTAGCTAAGGGTCGTCTGAAAGCATATACAAGCTATTCCTGTATTAAAGATGTTGATGCTATCAGTATTTGTGTTCCGACTCCATTAATAAAAACCAAAGAACCGGACATGTCCTATATTTTAGATGCTGCAAACAAGCTGCTGAAATACTTGAAACCGGGAAAGATCGTTATTCTTGAAAGCACCACATACCCCGGCACGACAGAAGAAGTTATTCTGCCTTTACTGGAAGAAAGAGGCTTCAAAGTTGGGAAAAATATTTTTCTTGCTTTTTCTCCTGAAAGGGTAGACCCCGGTAATAGGGATTATAAGACAAAGAATACCCCTAAAATTGTTGGCGGGGTAACTCCTCATTGCTTAAAAGTAGTAAAGGCTTTATATAGTAAAGTTATTAATACGGTTATTCCTGTTTCATCTTCCCGGAGCGCGGAGATGGTTAAGCTGCTGGAAAATACCTTTCGCGCCGTAAACATCGGCCTTGTAAACGAAATTGCTGTAATGTGCGACCGGCTTGGAATTGACGTCTGGGAAATCATTGAAGCCGCTTCAACAAAACCTTTTGGGTTTATGCCCTTTTATCCCGGACCCGGTCTGGGTGGTCACTGCATCCCTATTGACCCTCATTATTTGCTCTGGAAACTAAAAACCCTTGACTACAAGGCAAGATTTATTGAACTCGCTGATGATATTAATACCAATATGCCCCATTACATCGTAACAAAAATTTCCGATACCATGAACAGCATGGGGAAGACCATTAAAAATTCGACTATCCTCATACTCGGTATGGCCTATAAAAAAGATACTGATGATGTAAGGGAATCTCCGGCAATTGCTATTATTGATTTGCTGCTCAAAAAAGGGGCACGTGTTGTTTGTAATGATCCCTTCCTGAACAGTAACTGGA
This sequence comes from uncultured Nitrospirota bacterium, assembly GCA_913051775.1. Classification (GTDB taxonomy): domain Bacteria; phylum Nitrospinota; class Nitrospinia; order CAJXCL01; family CAJXCL01; genus CAJXCL01. Next base: position 7,382 of record CAJXCL010000036.1, read on the forward strand.
AATATGCAGGGGTCAGGAATGCAAAATTAACGCTTCAGCTATTAAAAAAATCTGCCTGTACTGTTATATGCACAAATCATAGCAGCTACGACTATAAAAAAATAGTTAAGAATTCTCAACTGATCATTGACACCCGTAACGCGACAAAGGGAATAAAAAATTCAAATATTGTCAAGCTATAATGCAAAGAATACTCATTACAGGAGGCGCTGGTTTTTTAGGATCTCATCTATGTGATTACTTTCTGGATAAAGGCCATGAGGTAATTTGCATGGATAACCTTTTAACGGGAGATCTAAACAACATAAAACATATTAATAGCAGCCGTTTCCAATTCGTCGAGCATAACGTAACAAAATATATTGATGTAAAAGGGCGGTTGGATTATGTCCTCCATTTTGCCTCTCCTGCCAGTCCTATAGATTATCTTGAACTTCCAATCCAAACATTAAAAGTAGGGTCATTAGGCACCCATAATGCCCTTGGTCTGGCTAAAGACAAAAAAGCGGTTTTTTTGCTGGCCTCTACCTCGGAAGTTTATGGCGATCCCCTGGTACATCCTCAAAAGGAAGGTTACTGGGGAAATGTAAACCCAATTGGGCCGAGGGGAGTTTATGACGAGGCAAAACGTTTTGCCGAGGCCATTACCATGGCTTATCATTATTACCATAAAGTGGAAACAAGGATTGTAAGAATTTTTAATACCTTTGGGCCACGGATGAGAACTGACGATGGCAGAGCCATACCAAATTTCTTTTGTCAGGCTGTCAAAGGAGAAGATTTGACCGTGTTTGGCGATGGTTCTCAAACCAGAAGCTTTTGCTACTACACGGACTTGATTGACGGAATTTACGGACTGCTCATGTCAAAGGAAAATCAACCCGTGAACATTGGGAATCCTGAAGAAATGACACTTATATCAATAGCAAAAAAAATTGTTTCAGTAACCAAAAGTTCGAGTAAAATAACCTTTAAACCTCTTCCGGTAGATGACCCCAGAACTCGGCAGCCGGACATTACAAAAGCTAAAGAAATTTTTAACTGGTTTCCAAAAGTCAGTTTAGATCAAGGGTTGAAGAATACGCTTGAATATTTTAAATCCAGAGTATGAAATATTTTCAAACAATTAAAGATTGGCCTGAGAAAGACAAATAGAAGATTTCAGAGGATAAGGCCGCAATGCGTTAGCCGTCGTCATAACCGCGCTAGTATTGTTCAGAATGGCTGATAGCAAAAGAGATAATGCCCCTTCCTCACATTATAAAATTAGGTAATATCTATTGGGTAAAAAACATCGGAATGTGTTGGTCAAGGCAGGCTTCTTAGCTGCCTTTGGGCTTCTAACTATTGTTGCGTTGGCCGGTTTTGTTTATATATTGAGAGAACAATTAGTAAAATTAGTTCGCCAGCAAGATTTATTGGAGTATCCAAAAGCAAAACGTTGCTCTGAATGCCACAAACTCATATATGAATCATGGAAAGAGAGCCGTCATGCCATTGCCTGGAAAAGTAAAACTTATATTGAAGCAACAAAAAACAGAAGCAAAGAAAAGTGCTTACCCTGTCATATTCCAAAGGAAGTAAAAGCAGGAATAAAACCTGCGCCAAGACTTAAGAACAGGGAAGATGGGGTTTATTGTGTCCCCTGTCATGTGATAGAAAATAGAATGAATGGCCCTTATGACCTGTTTTCTCCACCCCATCCCACCATACAAAATCCGGAATACCGCAAATCAAAAATTTGTGGATCATGCCATGAAAAAACATATAAAGAATGGGTATCTACCGGTGAACAAAAAACATGTCAGGAATGCCATATGCCGCGTATAAAAAAACGCTTGGTCCAAAAGCTTCCTCTTGGATTATTGCATTCCAGAAGACTTGTAGGAGATCATCGTTTTATTCATGGGGAAATCACCGGCAAGGATCTCCTTGTAAGCGCTGAAATAAAAAATAATCAATTATTTGTTACTTTATTAAACAAGCTTATACCACACTTTCTGCCCACAGCAACCAGTGGAGATCCCCGTATGTTTTTATATATAAGATTTTTTGACAGGGATGATAATGAGATCGAAAAGTACAAAGAAATCTTTGCCCCTCAGCAGAATACAGCTTTGCCTTTCGGTAAAAAAATAATTTTGAAATATCAACCGGCCGATAGCGCAAATCGAATTGAGGTATCACTTCAATATAAGCCTTCCTGGTCAAAAGAAAAAAAAGTAGTTCGGTCTATTGAACTAATCGGTTAAACTGATATTAAATTGGACGATTTTTTCTCGCCTTTAAAGGGATTAATTTTCGGTAATACCTCTCCTCAGGGCGTTGCCCTGGGGTGATGCAAAATCGATCAATTTAGCTTATAAGAAAGACAATTTTTTTTGATTTATTTACCGGTTTATGATAGTACATTTAGGCGAAAGTACTTTATCAGTACAAATTTATTAATTTTAGGAGGTGTTTTATGAAAGGCTATCTGAAGGTTTTATTTATTACATTGATTATGCTGAGTATGCTTATGCCATTGCAGGCGAAAGCAAAAGATGTAGTGATCAAAAAACCGCCTGAATCATTAGATAAATTCTATCCACCATTAAGTAAAAAACCGGAATTTATTATTCAGATGCATAAGATGTCTACTAACTTTGGCGGTGTATTCGTTAACATGGGTGAGAAGGATTGGGAAAATGCGGTAAAACGCGGAGAACAACTGGAAGAAGAATATAAGAAAACCTCAAAAATGGTGCCTGAATGGAAAGATTACTTTAATCTGGAAGCAGCAGCAAGCTTTGCAAAAGCAGTAAAAACTCGCGATCCGAAACAAATCGGTAAAGCTTCCCAAGAATTGGGTAAAACCTGCGGCTCATGCCATGCTGAAAATTCGATCGCCGTGTGGACCCGTTATCACTGGCCTTCAGTAAAATCAATAAAAATTGTTGATCCTGTAAGCGAAAAAGAACTGGAATATGGAAAATATATGAAAGGCCTGTCGGGAGCATTTAAAGGCGTAACAGTAAATTTCGGTGAAAACCAGTACGATAGAGCCGGTAAGGCCCTTAACGCTTTTCAGAAAAAATATATAGAGCTAAGGTCTACCTGTTCTAAATGTCATACGAATGATAATGTTAAACAATTTTTTGTGGGTGATAACATTACGGCAGCAATGAGCAACATGAAAAAGGAGCTTACATCGGCAAAACCTAATATTGGAAACTTCTGGAAAAATGTAGGCATCGTAGGAAAACAAGGATGCAAGATGTGTCATCTAACTCACCGAGCTTACTCAATAATTCAGGGAGTTTGGGAACAAAAAAAATAATCTCTTCGCAAATATTTGTGAAGGGCCTTATCACTTTATAGATATGAGGAGAGACTTGCTCCTATATAATTTCGTCTAATGAAGAATTATGAAATTTATGTTCTTTTTTCATGATTTTATTCTTGTCAAAGAATTTTAGGCCGGATAAACAATGATAGCTGTTTTTGGCAAGGCCGCAGTGAAAGTGCTCGGCGAGCGCATTCCCCGTGGCTTATTGCGGGGAGCTTTAATTCACCCACTAAGCACTTATAAAATGAAAATTCCCATACAATGAACTTAATTTTGTTTCGCCGGCAGTATCTGACTTAGCTCGCATTAGATTAAGATACCCAGGGGAGTTTATCAAGTTCTGCATTTCCTCCGGAAAAAACCACTGCTATTTTCTTATCCCGGGCTGAAATTGCACCGCAAAGGAAGGCAGCGACTGTTACTGCAGCAGATGGTTCTATTACAATTTTCATATGCTGCCACACGAGCTTCATTGCTTCAATAATCCGTTCGTCGTTGACTGTAACGATATCATCAACAAAGCGATTTATGATGCAATGTGCTTTCTCTCCAATTGTGGCGAGAAGTCCATCAGCAATACTTTGAGGCGAATCAACTGGCACGATTTTGTTATTTCGAAATGAAAGAGATGCATCTGCAGCTCCTGCTGGTTCTACACCGATAACCCGAGTTGACGGTGAAAGAGCTTTTATCACCGTGGATATTCCACTAATCAGTCCTCCTCCACCAAGTGGTATAACAACCAAATCAAATAAAATCCCTTCCTTCAGCAACTCAAGTCCTATAGTTCCCTGGCCGGCAATCACGTAAGAATCATTAAAGGGATGAATGAAAATTGCGCCAGTAGTCTTCTGGATACTAGCAGTAGTTTCCATGCGCGATTCCAACGTTGGCTTGCAAAAAGTTATCGTGGCACCATAAGTCTTTGTTGCGGCGATTTTTACCTTTGAACTTGTTTCTGGCATTACGATATAAGCGGAAACCTTACGCAACCGTGCGGCATACGCAACTCCCTGTGCATGATTTCCAGACGAATGGGCGAGTACTCCCTGTTGCAGTTCTTCATCATTCAGTGAGAATACGGCGTTGCATGCACCACGCGCCTTGAAAGCTCCGACTTTTTGGAAGTTTTCACATTTTGCATGGAATTCTGCCGCTCCAAACATTGAAGCAAGTGTTGAACACCGGAGAAGCGGGGTTTGATGTATATGGGGTTGGATTCGCTTTGCAGCGGAACGAATGTCTTCAAGTTGTGGCAAAAAATTCTGATTATGATGTGGAACATCATTACCCATGAGGGTATTCTAATATAAAAAGAAAAAAATCAGCAATAAATACGTTAATTATATTTAGCTTATTTTGTTCAAATGTATACTTTACCAATAGACGTCTATATGGTAAACATGAATTCATGATAAAAAGACCTTACTGGGTAAAAAGAATTGAAAAATTAGGCGTGCATTTTTATGGAAGTATTACAGAGTTTATTCTTCCTTAGGCTATGTTTGCCTCTAATTCTCATAAAAGGCGCTTGATTCTCATAGTTGGTGTAGGAGTGACTGATGGAATTTCGTTTTTATCTATATCGATGAAATATTTCTTTTCCAGCTTAAGATTTACCTTTGAATTATTAAAAGCATTTGTCTTGCTGAAAGGGGTTATAAAATTTTATGAATTTTGCAGGATTTCTTTGCAATGTAGTTAGGATCACACCTTGAAAGTGTTTAGCGAGTGCATTTCCCGTAGCTTGCTACGGGGAGCTTCAATGTTACCAGATAGGGAGGAGCCTTCTAAATGATTATCAAGCCCATTCTTAGCGCCATTTAAATTCAACATGTAGTCAATGGACTTGACCCCTTTTTGATTCATAAATCCTAATACCCTTCGACAAGCTCAGGGTGACAAATATCGTTGTCATTCTGAGCTTGCCGAAGCATGCTTTTCACATAATTTATTTGGGCAACAGCCCGTAAAGATTTGACCCTCAGAGAGGAGGTCCTTTTCATGCATCCGCTTTTCTTGACTTGGGATTTGGAAGTGCTTAATATTATTTATCCAGTTCATTTTTATTAGGAGATTTTATAATGAAGTTTGCAAAACAATTATGTGACAGGGGTATGATTGGATGTTTGGTTGTGATGTTGACCGGTGGATTTCTTGCGCCGGAATTTGCAAAAGCGGAGAAACTGTGGATGGAGGGGGCAGATGTCGCTACAACCGAAGAAACAATCATCGGGGGAAATATTTTTAGAAAACTGGCTGAGAAACTCAGTCCCGCTGTTGTCAGCATCCGTTCTATGATAAAGACTTCGAGCCGCTTCTATAGCGATTTCCCTTTCACTCCTCACGGAGTGCCACCCGGGTTTAGAGAACCTCCCTCTCAAGAAGATATTCAGCCGCAGGGTGAGGGATCCGGATTTATCATCAGAAAGGACGGATATATTCTGACCAACGCACATGTGGTGGTGGGTTCCGATGAGGTACAGGTTACCCTTTCCGATGGTAAGTTGTTTAAGGGGCATCTTGTCGGTCTTGACCAGTCTACTGACGTCGCGTTGATCAAGGTCAACGCTCCTTTCGACCTTCCTGTTATTCCTCTGGGTAGTTCCGATAAAATGAAACCAGGGGATTGGGTGATGACCATTGGCAACCCCTTCGGACTGGAATTTACGGTTACCGTAGGCATTGTCAGCGCTAAGGGCCGGTCTCTGGGAGCCAGCATCTATGACGATTTTCTTCAGATAGATGCCCCGATTAACCCGGGAAACAGCGGAGGACCTCTCATTAATACACGGGGAGAAGTTGTGGGAATTAATACACTCGTTATGTTTCAAGGACAGGGACTTGGATTTTCCCTGCCTATTGACCTGGTGAAAAAACTTCTTCCTCAACTCAAAGAAAAAGGAAGAGTCATCCGAAGCTGGTTGGGGGTAGTCGTTCGGGAAATCACTCTGGAAATCAAGGAAGCGTTAAACCTCCTGGTGGACCGGGGTTCCCTGATAACAGAAGTGGTAGCGGACAGCCCGGCATATGAGGCGGGAATCCGCCGAAACGATGTCATCATCGAGTTTGATGGTCATACTATTAAAAATTCCCGCGAACTTCCTATGCGAATTGCACATTCCCCTTCGGGGGAAAAAATGCCCATGAAAGTTGTACGGGAGGGTGAGACCATTTCAATAGACGTAGTTTTGGCCGAAGTTAAGAATAGAGGCAGACGGTAACAGGTCGCTAAAATCAATCCATAGCCATTGAAATTCCTACGCATTTAATTAGTATTTAAAAATTTTCCTTCGTGATCTTCGTGTTTATAAATATTTAATTTTCAAATATTGCTGGGACTATGGACAGAAGATGAAAAAAAATTATTGTCTTTCCAAATGCTATGGTTTTTGTTTTAATGGAGGATAATGATATGAGTAGTCTCAAATGTTGCGCAATTCTTGTAGGAGGGGGGCCGGCTCCAGGGATAAACAGTGTTATCTCAGCCGCAACCATAAAACTGCGTAATGAAGGTGTATCCGTTATGGGTATTTTTGACGGATTTAAACATCTTATGAAAGGAGACGTCTCTCAGGTAAAGGAACTTTTCATTTCGGATGTAAGCACCATTCACTTCACTGGTGGCTCCCTTCTGAGGACATCACGCGAAAATCCAACTAAATCTCCGAAACATTTGCAAAACGTAATCGAGTCGCTGATAAAATTAGAGGTGGATGCTTTGATTACTATAGGCGGGGATGATACATGCTTTGCAGCCATTAAGCTCAACGAAAAATCTGCAGGGAAAATGCAGTTTATTCATGTGCCTAAAACTATAGATAACGACCTTAATCTCCCATACGGAATCAGGACTTTTGGTTTTGCCTCGGCAAGGCATTTAGGCTGTAACATCACTAAAAACATTATAACTGATGCCATGACGACCCAAAGATGGTATCTCATTACCGCAATGGGGCGTAAAGCGGGACATCTTGCGATAGGAATTGGCAAAGCTTCAGGCGCCACCCTCACCATTATTTCGGAAGAGTTTCCTGAAAAAACCGTACCCATACAGCACATTGTGGACATCCTTATCGGCTCTGTTATAAAGCGCATTGTCGCTGATAGACCTTATGGTGTGGCTATTTTGGCTGAAGGGTTGGTAGAAAAACTTTCCCAGGATGAGTTAAAAAAAATGGGGAATATAGAATTAGACCAGTATGGCCATATCCGCATTGCAGAAATTGATTTTGGAGGAATCTTAAAAAATGAGCTTAAAAAAGGACTAAAAGAATTTGGTATTTCTACAACGGTGGTCGATAAAGATATAGGTTATGAACTGCGTTCTTTTGGGCCAATCCCTTTTGATATTGAATACACCAGAGATCTTGGCTACAGTTCAGCCTTATATCTATTGCAGGGAAAATCAGGCGACATGGCCTCCATTCAGGATGGCAGGTTTGTGCCCATTCCTTTTAAAGATATAATTAATCCGGAAACCGGACGAGCAGAAATAAGGATGGTAAATGTTAATACGCAATCTTACGAAGTGGCAATGGAATATATGATACGTTTAAAAAAAGAGGATTTCACAAACGAAAAAAAGCTGGAAAAACTTGCCGGGACGGTAAAGATCACGCCGGAACAATTTATAAAAAGGTTTGGTTATCTTGTTGGCTTAGACAGCTCTTCCTTCTTCTCCGCCATTTAGCACTCCCCTGATTATGTATACAAGTGTTACTCAGCTCCTCGAAGGTTCGTAATAATTGGGTTCTCCTAAACCTTTAAGTGAAAAATTGCAGAAAAATTATGTCTAGTGTAATAAAGAACACGCAAGTCGTCTGTTTGATTAACATCGTCCATGATTACATTGTATTGGTGTCCATATTTTTTTTATTAGAGCTGCAGAAACTTTATAAGAATAAAAAAATACAACATTAAACCCTGTACCATGTTAAATGATCAAAGGATAAACGTTGAAGGTGTACAGTACGAAGCCATCTGTCATTGCAGTTCTTACGGATCTCACTGTCGACTTTGCGCTATTGAAATGGAATTTTATAGCGCAACAGGAGTCGGCAGTTTCTGACGACCAGTACCATACGCAGCTCCACCTGCAAAGATTGAATCTAAGTAAAGCATGAGTTTTTGGAAGTAAAGACGCGGATAATTGCGATTGATGGTTATTAGTTATCTTCTGAACTTATTTAAAAATTTCATTACTTCATCCAGCTTTTCTTTTTTTTCTAATTCCTTACCGCTCTTTATGGCCGCTGAGACACAAGAATCGAGATGTCTTCGAAGAATAATATCCTCAACTCCGTTAATGGCAGAAGAGACTGACGAAAGCTGAGTTAGTACATCCATGCAATAACGGTCATTTTTTATCATATTATGAACTCCGCGGACCTGTCCCTCAATTCTCTTTAACCTGTTCAATATTTTTTTGTTATTATCTTCCATGCGAATTAATATATAATACCATTACCCCCTATGTCAAATATAAAATATAAGATTAAATTATTAAAAAAAAAATCTTTTTTTATCGGAAGAAGTAAATATACAAACGCTTTCTGATAAAAGTGATTTAAAAGAATACCAAAAAAACTAATACAACTTGAAATACTATAGGATGGTATGCTATATTTAATGTGACGGCGGTTTATTAGGCAAGATAAGGAAAGTTTCAGGATGGAAAAGACCGAAAAGAATAACAACAAACCGAAGGGAAAATTAGAATTGTCCCGCAGAAATCTTTTTGCTCTTAAGGGTAAGCAAGGAGTATCCTCTTTCTAAAGTTTTTTAAGAATTTCTTGTGGAGAATAAAACATGGAAAACAAAAAAGAGACTTTGCAAATTACAGGAATGACCTGTGCTTCCTGTGCCGCAGCAATTGAGCGAAGTGTTGCAAAAGTCCCGGGAGTTATTTCATCAAGTGTTAATTTTGCCACTGAGCAGTTAACTGTCTCCCTTGCAAATGAAGTTAGCATCGAAAATATATTCCAGGCCGTGGAAGACGCCGGATATGGGGTGAAGAAAGAGGTTGCATCACAAAAGGTTATTATTCCTGTCAGAGGAATGACCTGCGCTTCCTGTGTTTCTGCTATTGAAAAAGTTGTTGGATCTTTAAAAGGAGTGTCAAAAGCATCGGTTAATTTTGCTACTGAAAAAACAGCCGTGGATTATGACCCATCTGTCACCCGCCTGTCAGAAATTAAGAAAACTATTATAAACGCAGGGTATGAACCTTTGCATATTGAGCAAGAAGAAGCGGAAGATGCGGAAAATGAATTTCGTCGAAGAGAAACCAGAATTCTTCAAATTAAATTAATACTATCCATTACCCTTTCCTTACCTCTGCTTTATGTAGCTATGGGGCATATGATCGGATTGGCAATACCACTGATCATTTCACCGGAACACAACCCATTTAATTTTGCCTTAATTCAAATCCTGTTGACCATTCCAATCGCAGGTGCAGGGTATAAATTTTATACAATTGGTTTTCCCAACCTTATCAAAGGTCATCCTAATATGGATTCTCTTATAGCCATTGGAACAGGAGCAGCGATTATTTATGGGATTTTTGCGACAATACAAATTTCTCTGGGGAAAGTTCATTATATAGACAATCTATACTTTGAGACAGCGGGAGTCATTATTGCTCTAATTCTGTTGGGGAAATACCTGGAATCCATGAGCAAAAGGAAAACATCAGAAGCTATAAAAAAGCTGATGGGACTTCAGCCTAAGACAGCTTTAGTGATTCAAGATGGCAAGGAAATAACCATTCCTATAGAAGAAGTTGAAGCAGGAGATGAAATCCTCGTCAAACCAGGAGAAAAGATACCGATAGATGGTAAAGTAATTACCGGCAGAACCTCTGTTGATGAATCGATATTAACCGGGGAAAGCATTCCGGTAGAAAAGAATCCCGGCAATCAGGTAACAGGAGGTACGATTAATAAAAACGGGTCGATCCATTTTGAAGCGACACGGGTGGGTAAAGATACTGCTCTTGCCCAGATTATAAAACTGGTACAGGATGCCCAGGGATCAAAGGCTCCTATCTCAAAGTTAGCGGATGTAATTTCTGGCTATTTTGTTCCTATTGTTATTGTCATCGCTATCCTGTCCGGAGCAGCCTGGTTTATTTCAGGACAGTCTATATTATTCGCGTTAACTATTTTTATTTCAGTGCTGATCATAGCCTGTCCATGTGCCCTGGGTCTTGCCACACCTACAGCGATTATGGTGGGTACGGGAAAGGGCGCGGAACAGGGAGTTTTAATCAAGGGAGGAGAATCCCTGGAAATGGCTCACAAGTTAAATACAATTGTATTTGATAAAACCGGGACTATTACGGCAGGAAAACCGAAAGTAACAGATATTGTGTCAGCGGGAAAGTATAAAGAAGAAGACATCCTTCGTTGGGCCGCATCAGCGGAAAAACCATCAGAACATCCATTAGGAGAGGCTATCATTCAAGGCGCTGATGAACGAAAACTTTCTTTAGCGGAAATTTCCAATTTCCAGGCATTGCCGGGGAGAGGGATTGAGGGTGACATTGAACGAAAGAAGATGCTTTTAGGGAATCTTAAATTGATGAGAGAAAAAGAAATAGAGGTGACTTTGAAGAAAGAAGCAGACCGCCTTGCTACTCAGGGAAAGACGCCTATGTATTTAGCGGTAAACGATAATTTAGAGGGACTGGTAGCGGTGGCGGATGAGGCTAAGAAAAGCAGCGCTCAAGCTATCCAACAGCTTCATAGTATGGGAATAGAAGTGGCCATGATTACCGGTGATAATAAATCCACAGCTAAGGCTATTGCAAAATCAGTGGGTATAGATGTAGTACTTGCTGAAGTCTTGCCTGGAGACAAAGCGAATGAAGTTAAAAAACTGCAGGCACAAAACAAAAAAGTAGGAATGGTGGGGGATGGAGTCAATGACGCTCCTGCCTTGGCACAGGCGGATGTTGGTATTGCAATCGGCTCGGGAACGGACGTTGCCATGGAATCAGCAGATATTGTGTTGATGAAAAGTGATTTAATGGATGTGGTAACCGCTCTGCAGCTCAGTAAGAATACCATTCGAGTCATTAAACAAAACCTGTTCTGGGCCTTTGGATACAATACTGCCGGAATTCCTGTGGCTGCCGGGGTGCTTTTTATTTTTGGCGGTCCATTAATAAATCCCATATTCGCGGCGGCAGCCATGGCCTTTAGTTCTATCTCAGTAGTTACGAATGCTTTGCGATTAAGAAAATTTAAACCAGGTAAAATGCCGGTTGTCAGTAGTAAGGTCAAGATGTAAGTGCATAAGTTTTGCATAAGGCGCTGTAAAAATAAAACATTAAATTACGAAGTGATTATCTAACAGCGCAAAATCTATTTTCTTATATTTGGGATCACAGAGCAGACGTACTGCAAGTGGCGTAAGGAGTACGGAGGAATGAAAGTCGAGCAAGCCAGCGACTTAAGTTAGTTAGAAGTAGAGAATGGCCGGTTAAAGCAATTAGTTGTTAATTTAACGCTGAATAAGGAGATCTCGAAGGAGGTGGCCTCAAAAAAATTATAAGCCCGGCTAAGCGACGAAAGATGATAGAGAATATTCAAGAAAAGTTTTCTCTTGTGACCTATCCCCCTGAGAATCTGAGAAGCGCGATAAAAGTTCTTGACGAAATAACGCCGGGGGGGAATTTTTGACATAATAGGGAAAAATTAAATCAGGGCATAATTGTAATGCCCTGATTTAATTGGCGTCCCCAAGGGGACTCGAACCCCTGTTACCGCCGTGAAAGGGCGGTGTCCTGG
>CAJXCL010000037.1 GCA_913051775.1 uncultured Nitrospirota bacterium
TCAAGGGAAATTAGTTTTAATCCCAGGATTAAACACCGATGGCATAAAAACTGCTCCTGGGTAGGTGCGCATAAAAATTGCTCCTAATTGAATACGATACCCCTATTGAATGAGAGTATATTTTTTGAGTTCAATGGGGTATTTTTTTATTGACAAGAGGTCTTACAAAAAAGTGTGGAAAAAGTAAAAAAGAGGCGTATCCTTTAATTCAGTATTCCATCATTTCATTTTTCCTTTTTTGGGGTAAAGTAAAATTACTTCAAAAAAGGTCTTATTTATAATAGCTTGTGGAATTACCACGACATTAATTTAAGGAAGGAGAATAAAAAATGAAAAATTTCAAGAAAGTTGTATCCGTAGTTTTAATTCTTTCTGTATTTGTTTTCATACCCCTGGCATCTTTCGCCTCTCATCCGGGACATAACGCTTGCAACCCATGCGCTAAGAATGCTTGCAACCCGTGCGCTAAGAATGCTTGCAACCCGTGCGCTAAGAATGCTTGCAACCCGTGCGCAAAGAATGCTTGCAACCCATGCGCAAAAAACGCTTGCAATCCGTGCGCAAAGAATGCTTGCAACCCATGCGCAAAAAATGCTTGCAATCCGTGTAATCCCTGCAACCGCTGAGGAGAATACATTAATTTAAGGAAGGAGAATAAAAAAATGAAAAATTTCAAAAAAATTGCATCCATAGTTTTAATTCTTTCTGTGTTTGTTTTCATGCCCCTGGCATCTTTCGCCTCTCATCCGGGACATAACGCTTGCAACCCATGCGCGAAGAATGCATGCAATCCTTGCGCAAAAAACGCATGTAACCCTTGCGGAAGAAATGCGTGTAATCCATGTGCGAAAAACGCCTGCAACCCCTGTGGAAAAAGGATGAAAAACGCGTGCAATCCGTGTAATCCTTGTAATCCATGCGCTTCAAAACCTCCCAAACCAATACGCGATAAACATATTACCAATTACTCTAAATTGGTGGATATGGGTGAAAAACTATGGAAAAAAGTAGAGCTTGGGAACAGCGGACTAAGTTGCTGGGATTGTCACGAAGATTATGAAAATTTTGATCAGGATACAGTTGGGCCGTTTCCACACTTCGTAAACATGCCGAATGATATTGTTACTCTTGATCAAATGATTAATTTTTGTATGATCAACCCCATGGAGAGTCAAAAGCTGGATTCCAGCAGCATTGAAATGACTGCAATGTCGGCATTTTATCAGAAGTTTATTAAAGGATATGTGCCATTTGTAGCTCCTAAAAATGCCTGTAATCCGTGCGGTAAGAAAAAAATGAGAAACACCTGTAACCCATGTGGAAAGAAAATGAAGAATGCTTGTAACCCATGTAATCCCTGTGGTAGCATGTAGTCCTTGTGCTAAAAGGTAGATTTTTAATATTACTTTTTTTAATTCCAATATTCACAACAACAGCCTGGACAAAAATTTGCTGGGCTGTTGATTTCTCTTTTAAAGAACACTGGAAATTCCCCATTCCCCCACAAGGCGATCCGCCAAAAAATTTTTCTGATCTTGAGGCTTCTCTGGACCCTGACGATTGCGGTACTTGCCATGAGACCCAATACGAGGACTGGAAAACTTCACGGCACAGCAAATCCATGGGGCCGGGAGTTGCAGGACAGCTTCATTCACCGTGGGTGAATAATCCATTAACTTGTACTAAGTGCCACACCCCTTTGGCCGAACAATCCTCGAAAAAAATATCGCCCGATGGGTACCTAACTAAAAATCCCAATTATTTGCCTGAATTGAGATCTCAGGGTCTTATCTGTGCCGGATGTCATGTACGCCGTCATATTCGTTATGGGCCCAAACCTCTAACCGGGAAAGTTAAAAATCCGCCTCATAATTCATTCGTTGAAGTCGAAAACTTTGGGAATTCAAAATTTTGCAAGCCATGCCATCAATTTGATCCAGGGGAATACCGGATTAATGGGAAGCTCCTTCAAAATACTTATGAGGAATGGAAAAACAGCCCTTATTTAAAAAAAGGCATACATTGCACTGATTGTCATATGCCAGAGCGACGGCACATCTGGCAGGGCATTCATAACCCGGAAATGGTTAAAAAGGGTGTAAAGATTGAGACCACACGTGAAGGAACGGATGTATCTTTTAAAATCACTAATAGCGGCGTTGGTCATAATTTTCCAACTTATGTAACACCAAAAATTGTTATTCGGGGTTCTGTATTTGATAAAAATGGGACAGAGGTTTTACGGTCAGTGGAAGAAAAATTTATTGGTTGGAATATCCCTTTAAATCTTTCTAAAGAATGGTATGATACACGTATACCGCCAGGGAAAACTTTGAGTGGGAAGTTTAAGATCAATCCAATTACTGCCGGAGGGAAGTTTCGAATTACCATACGTGTTTTCCCTGATGATTTTTATAGTCGTTTTTTTAAAGCCTTGTTAGACAATCCACCAAACGGGATTGACACAAAAAAAATCAAGGAGGCATACAATGAAACGCAGAAATCGAATTATATCCTCTTTGAAAAATATTGGGATTTGTCATTTAAAGAAAAGTAACCACAGATTGCACTGATTTCACTGATTAAATTATGAAAAAGTACTGGAAAATAATTGTGCCTGTTGCTATAGGCTTTGCGTCAATGAGTGTCCACTTCCTGTCGATAAAAGATACCGCCTTTGATGATGAATTAATTTTTGATATGCGGAAAATTCTGGGTAAAACATTGAAGGATGATGAAATACCTGATTACGCCAAGCTGTTCGGACCTTTCATTAACAAATCACAACCAGGACATTTCCCGGATATAAGTGGTGATTTACATGCCTACAATTTTAAATATGGCAGAATTGAAACAATTGGTGGAATGATTTTCGGGACCTGGTATTTATTCAAAAGTTCTTTCGCACACATTAATGGATTTGAACCGGTTAAACTCCCGGTTCCTATGAAAGAAAATGCTCTTAAGAGTTTTGGCTTTCCACCTGACAATAAAAATTTTAATTCAAATGATCGTGCTTATATATGGGAAGATGAATTTAATATCAGGCAGCTCCAGCTTTATCGGGAGCCGTCAGGTGAAAATACAATTGTCAGTGTTCAAGCATATTTGGTGATCCCCTGGGAAGGTTTGGGCAATTTTCACCAAAGAAAGCAAAAAAAGCCTAATCAAAACCATAAAGAAATCGGGCAGAAAAATATAATTATGTAAAGTTCAGAGCTTTAAGGGGCACCACCTAGGCTACCCCGCTGTGACAACCGTGGCTTCTTATGTTAAAGAAAAAATATTCTTACCATAAAACCTGAATTTTACCAAATTCTATAGCTTTTTTCTTCAACCTTTTCTGAAATCTGGAGAGTAAAGATAAATGTTATTTCCTGGCCTTCCTTGCTTTCAACTTCTATCTTCCCCCCATGCTTTTCTATTATCGCTTTAAATAGTGCCAACCTCAAACCAATACCAGGATACGGTTTAATAATTTATTGCTTTATCTGAAAAAATTTGCCAATTATTTACTTGCTGTAACAACCCAAAGGGCAGTGCTGACACAAAGAGTGTTATACATACTACATTTATTAACTAAGGAAATAATCGCTTCTTGATTTTTGTGGTGCAGTACAATTGTTATGACAATGTTAGTTTGAATCTAAGCCTTAAATAGTTTATAACTATTATTAATTTTTAACAGTCAAAGGTTGACAATAGATGTAAAGCAACTCAGATCTTTTAAGAATTTATTAAGAAAAAATTGAGATTTTTTTTTAAATATGGTTATTAGTTAAAATATTTGCGAAGCAAATTCCAGGAGAGATGACCGAGCGGTTGAAGGTGCACGCCTGGAAAGCGTGTGTAGGCAACCCCTACCGAGGGTTCGAATCCCTCTCTCTCCGCCAGGAAAGTTTTTTATTGAAGTTCTCCGCAGCAAAGCTGCGAAGAATGCACTCGCTAAACACTTCCAAATCCTTTAATTTGAGTTTCTTACTAGGGAATGCATAAAACAGTTTACATTTTTTTGAGCATAACTGTCCTGCTGAGCCTGACGAAGTATGTGGGCGTCCAAATATGATGTTGCCCTTCGGCAAGCTCAGGGTGACATAGTACTCTTATGGAAAAATGTAAACTGTTTTAAGCTCTGAGTAATATTTGAGATTTAGTGGATATTTGAAATGTGAAGTTTGAAGTTTTATCAGGGTTGGGTCTCACGCGACAGAGAACTGTGAACCCCGTCAGGTCCGGAAGGAAGCAGCGGTAATCAATCATCTTTGAGCGCTGTGAGGTAGCCCAACCTTAATCAATTAACAATTAGCATTTATCAATAGTCGATGAATAATCTTGGATAAAAAATCAATTGTTATGTTGATAACTGCTAATTGATCATTACCTAATTTTTTATGACATATCAGGTTACAGCCAGGAGATGGAGGCCGCAGATTTTTGATGAGGTAATCGGACAGGAACATGTTGTCCAAACACTCAAAAACGCTATTGAGCAAAATCGCCTTGCTCAGGCCTACCTTTTTTCAGGAACCCGCGGTGTAGGAAAAACCACAACTGCTCGAATTCTGGCAAAGTCTTTAAATTGCGCTGAAGGAGTTTCCGTTTCACCATGCGGTAAATGCGACAGGTGTACAGAAATTATTGAGGGAAACTCTATTGATGTCATGGAAATTGATGGAGCATCGAACAACTCCGTAGATGATATCAGGGAACTCCGAGAAAATGTTAAATACGCACCTGCTAAAAGCCGCTTTAAGATTTATATTATTGATGAAGTTCATATGCTTTCCAAATCCGCATTTAACGCCCTTTTGAAAACCCTTGAAGAACCACCAAACCATATCAAATTCATTTTTGCCACGACGGAAGAAAATAAAATTCCAGAAACCGTTTCATCCCGCTGTCAATGTTTTGAGTTTTGCTACATCTCTTATAAAGATATTATTTTCCAACTGAAAAAAATTTCTGGAAGTGACGGAATAACTATCGGGGATGAAAGTCTTGCTGTGATAGCTAAAACTGCAGAAGGCAGCATGAGGGACGCGGAAAGCATCCTAGACCAGGTTGTTTCCTTTGCGGGAAAAGAAATTAAAAGAGACGATATTGCTTCAATCTTGGGACTGGTCGGTTTTGATAACATTGCTACTTTTATGGATAAAATTTTCGAAAAAAAACCAACCCCTTTGCTGGAACTTTTTCAGGAACTGGTGTTCCAGGGTCAGGACTTTCGCCTTTTTCTCAAAGAGCTAATGGAATATGCTAGAAACCTTATTGTTTTGAAAGTTTCAAAAGAATCAAAAAAATTAATTTCCCTGTCCTCTGAAGAAATAGATAGATTAAAAGGCCAGGCTGAAAAGGTTTTTTTGGACGAATTGCACCAGATTTTTAAAATTATTTCAGCCGTTGAACTGGAGGTGAAAAGATCATCTTACCCGGTGATGTTGGTAGAAATGGCATTAATCCGGTTGACAGAAATAAGACCTTTTCAATCTATAGACAATATTATTAAATCTCTCTCTCAAATCGGAAAGGAAATAGAATCTAATGAAACCGACAAAGCATCTAAAATAAAAGAAGAAGCACCACGCTATGAAAATGTAAATGATAACGATAGTTCTGGTGATATGGAAAAAATATGGGAGAGAATCAAAATTAAAACTAAAGAAAAAAGAAATCACTTAGGTATGTTTCTTGACAGTAGCGAATTAGTTAGCATAACTGACAATACTGTTGAAATTAGTTTTTCAGATAGATTTACTTTAGCGCTAATACAAAAAGATGAAAACAAAAAAATATTGTCAACAACAGTCGAAGAGGTGTTAAATAAAAAAATAAAGTTGCTTCTTAGAGAAACTTCCGGAAGAAATAAAAAAGAAGAGGAAAAAAATGAAAAAAAAAGCAAAAAACAGGAACAAACCGGCGGGATTGATAAAGAAATTGTTCAGAATGCCCTCAATATTTTTGGAGGAGAAGTCATTAGAGAAGAATAGCAGCAAGCGCTAAGATATAATAATTTTTTAAAGAAAGGAGATACGATGCAAAAAGGCTTAGGAAATATGATGAAACAGGCGCAGCAGATGCATACCAAAATGCAGGAAATTCAGAAAGAATTGGCGAATAAAAAAGTTGATGCGGAATCAGGCGGAGGAATGGTAAAAGTAACGGGAAACGGGAAAGGAGAAATTCTCTCCATCCGGATCGAGAAGGAAATTATAAAACAGGAAGAGAAAGATGTTTTGGAAGATCTGGTTCTTATCGCGATTAATGAAGTTCTGAAGCGTTCTCAGGAATTAAACACCTCTGAAATGTCTAAAGTTACCGGAGGTCTTAAAATGCCCGGGTTGTTTACTTGAAAAAGTTTTACACAATCGGCAGTTAGAAAGAAATGTAAGTTTATAACTAGTTTTTTTAGCTGACTGCTCAAGAAAAAACATGAAATATTCTGATTCTATCGCAAAATTAATTGATGAGTTTAAAAGATTACCAGGCATCGGGCAAAAAACAGCGGAAAGACTCGTTTTCTTTCTGCTTAAAGAGCAAAAAGATGCTGTCCGGGGATTGTCTGAAGCTATCCTTAATTTAAAAGATAAAGTTCAAAGCTGTTCCAAATGCAACAGCATCACGGAAAACGACCCTTGCAATGTATGTAGCAATCCGAAAAGAGAACAAAAAATAATATGCGTGGTAGAAGAACCCCACGATCTTTATGCCATCGAAAGAATGGGAGAATATCACGGAAGTTATTATGTGCTGATGGGGAGCATCTCACCGTTGGAGGGAGTAGGACCGGAGGAAATTCAAATTAACAGACTGGTGGAAAGAGTAAAAAAAGACGGAATCCAGGAAGTTATCCTAGCTACTAATCCCAACATGGAAGGAGATGCCACTGCAATCTTTATTTACAAAACACTAAAATCCCTGGGAGTAAAAGTTACAAGAATCGCGCGCGGCCTGCCAGTCGGAAGCAATCTCGAATACGCTGATGAAGTTACTATCCTTAGATCCTTTGAGGGAAGAATGGAAATGTAGCGACTCCCCCTCCTCATTATCCCCATCAGATATGAAATTTTAAAACATTTTTTCGTGTTCCATTTTATAATAAACTGATTCTAAAAAACTTTGATTGCTGTTTATAATACAAGGGTATAAACACCCTTAAATCTAAAAATTGTTTTTACACTTTGTTTAAAAATATATAAACCAACAAGCTATATATAACACTTCTATGGTAAATATTGTGTATTGGTAGAATAAATATGACACTTTTTTAAATTATTTTTTAGATGTCGTGTAATCTGAGGAATTTGCAGATGGGTATTAGACAGGAGCCTCAGAAATTAAATCATTATAGTTATTCCAGTCAGCCGATACCACCATTGATGCTTCGAGCTTTTGATGAAAAAAAAGTATCCTCAATTGCCAAGCGAAAACTGGAAAAGGTACCTAATTCTGAGGAAGAGAAAGAATTACTGTATTGCACTTATTGTTCAAAGCTAATTACAAGTGGAGACCAGCGTATTCAAATAGGGGAAAGTCATAAGCATGTATTTACCAACCCGGCCGGCATAACATTTAGTATCGGTTGTTTCCGGGAAGCTCCGGGAGTCGCTTTTCAAGGGGTGCTAACGGAAGAATTCACATGGTTTAAAGGGTACCAGTGGCGGATGGCCTATTGCAGCAAATGCTCCATTCACCTTGGTTGGCAATTTCTTAAGGACAACCAAAGCGGTTTTTCCGGGCTGATTCTCACCAGGCTTACTACAAAGAAAGTTTTAAGTGCTTAAAATTTAATTTATTATTTGTAAGGATGAGGAAGTTTGCGCGTTTTTATATATTCGCCTTTTATTTTTAAAATGATTTTTGCCAGACTTATTGGATCAGAACCTAAAACTCTAATCATGGGTTCTTTTCCCATTTCTCCAGTATCGTAGATTATATTAGGGACAGAGCCAAATTTTTTAATCGCCTGCTCAGCGCCCCATCCCAAGGTGTTTCCTTCTTTTCTTTTAACCGGGTTTGGTTCAAGCCTGCGAGAAAATGAGGAAACAGAAAGCTTTAATTTTTTGCAGGCAGTAATAATCTTCGGCGCATATTTAATATTCATGGCTGCTTTTTTTACGGGATCATGGTTCATAGCTGTCAGGATAATCGACCCAATATGGCTAGAACTTCCAAATTTCGGCCTGCTGATCGTTATAATTCCGTTGCCGTTTTTGATGAACCTCTCCGGAAATGCTATGATATCTTCTTTTGATTTTGCTCCCTCCATTCCATACCCGAGGTTGGATTGAACTTCAGGAATCAGGCAACCTATTTCTCCTTTTTTTAGAATATCCAATGCCGTTTCCATTTCACAAAGCATCCTGTATTTTTCGCTGTTCCTGCTGCTGAAATCAAGAAAATGATCGATGATCTGGTTTCCCTGGCCGAGATTGACGGAATGAAGAATAGAACTTGTTACAAAATTTTTAGCTTTCTGAATTGCGTTAATCAATGGAGTTCCTTTGGCTAATTCCGCTGCGATCACAGACGCAAGGGTACAACCGGTGCCGTGAACATTTTTCCCAGGTATACGCTTGAATTCAAAAAACCTGAAACTTTCTCCGTTATAAAACGTGTCCACAGCCTTGCCCCTCAAATGCCCCCCTTTTATCAAGACATTTTTAGCCCCTAATTCATAGATCATTTTTGCGGCCTCTCTTATATCTCTGTAGCTTTTTACAGTAATACCGGTCAGGATTCGCGCTTCGGGAATATTGGGTGTTACTAAAAGGGATAGAGGAAATATTTTTTTTATAAGGTGATTTTTTGACGCAGGATTAAGAAGAGGGGTATCGCCATGGGAATACATAACAGGGTCTAAGACAATTTTTTTTACATTATACTCCTTTAGTTTATTTGCGACGGTATTAATGATTTCATTGTTGAGAAGCATTCCTATTTTTGTAGAATCCACCTCTATATCAGAGAAAACGGCATCGATCTGAAGGGCAATAAACCTTGAATGGAGGTCAATAATTCCCTGAATCCCTTTGGTGTTCTGGGCCGTGATAGAGGTTATAACTGACGTCCCGTAAACTCCCAATGCGGCAAAGGTTTTCAAATCTGCCTGTATACCGGCTCCTGCGATGGAATCAGAACCTCCGATCGCTAACGCTTTCTTCATTAAATATCTCCTCTCGAGTAATGATAAATGATCAGTAATCAATTAGCAATTAACAATTAAAATGTTGTAAAAAAATAATTTGTGAAATTCATGCAATTCGCGGTTATAATTTCAGTTATGGCAACACAACAAAAAAGCGGTTATTTAAGTTCCCTGAAAAAGGGACTTTCCAAAACAAAATCAGCACTTGCTGGTGGTATGGATAAGATCATTTTCAAGGCTAAAAAGGTTGATGAAAGTCTGATGATAGATAAACTGGAAGAGCTTTTAATATCAGCAGATTTGGGAGTAAAGTTCACGCTTCAAGTGTTGAATGACTTACGAAAAGACATTAAAGAAAGAAAGATAAAAGAGAGCCGGGAGATCAAAGATTTCTTGAAAGAAAAAATATCCGGCATGCTTACGAAAAAAAATGCAGAAATACTATGCAGGAATGATTCCCCTCATACTGTTATGGTCGTTGGAGTCAATGGTTCCGGAAAAACGACAACAATTGGGAAATTAGCATACCAATATTCCTGTGAGGATAAAAAAGTCCTTTTAGCGGCAGGAGATACTTTTCGGGCTGCTGCCATTAAGCAGCTCCAAATATGGGCAGAAAGAACCTGTTCAGATTTCATAAGCCATCAAGACGGCGCGGACCCCTCAGCGGTTGTTTTTGATTCTATGAAAGCTGCCAAAGCAAGAGGAAAAGACATATTAATAATCGATACTGCGGGACGATTGCATACGAACACTAACTTAATGGAGCAATTAAAAAAGATTAAAAGAGTTATTTGTAAGGAGATGGAGGATGGTCCCCATGAAATTTTATTGATTATGGACGCGACTACCGGGCAAAACGGTTTGTCTCAAGCCAAGATGTTCCACGAGGCGCTTCATCTTACCGGAATTGTATTAACGAAACTGGACAGCACAAGTAAAGGCGGGATTGTGGTTCAAATTATCGATGAATTAAAAGTACCCGTAAAATACATTGGTATCGGCGAAGGATTGGAGGATTTGAAGGTCTTTAACCCGGAAGAATTTGCAAACGCTCTGTTTTAGGACTCGCTACTTAGCTCACAACGTGGCCAGTACCCGCAACCACAATTGAAGCTCCCCGTAGCAGAGCTTTAGTTTAGAGTATGGTTTTATTTTAAGTTCACTCGCTAAACACTTTAGGTAAGGAAAACCAAATTGGACGGTTTTTTTAGGAAAGCCGTCCAGAAGGTTTTGATGCCATGGATGGCAGAGCTCAGCTTTGCCGATAACCAAGATTACAATCCCCTGTATCAGGGTGGCAACTCAGGGGTGTCGGGGTCAGAGATAGGTGTCGGATTCATTGAACAATTAAAAGACTTAAAAAAAATTTTCAGAGTACACAAAGAACACTGAGGATGAAAACAGTTGGCAGTTGGTCAAGTATTAATGGGTTTAAAAAAAGGGAATAAATATAAACTTTATTTAAAAAGGGAATAATAAATCAATAAAGCTATAACGATGAAATTAATAAGCAGTCCACCTGCCATCATAAAGTTGAATATCTTGCTTTTAAGTTTTTGTTTATCTGTTTCCATTTCTTACCCGTAATTTTGAAAGGTCTACTGAAAAAAAATTTTCGCAGTAAAGCGTGCCTCTCTATTTGAGTGCGCTCATCAAGCCAGGGTCTTCGGCCATATTTTTGTTCCTGACGTCATAGAAAACTTCCATATGTTTCCTCTTATATTCAAGATAATTGTGCAAATCAGGTATGCATTGAATTATGAAACTCATTTTTTTATGTTTCGGAGAATAATTTGCCGCTCTGTGCTGTCGGGTAGTATCTAACTTGTAAACCGCGAGCCTTTCTAAAGGGCCATATAACCTGTTTTCTACCTCGATTCCAAACATTTTATTTTCAGAATGAGTAATATCGCAAAGAAACCTGTCTGCGTTTTCTCCGGCAAGATCGAGGTGGTAATGCATGAAAGATTCCGGATCGGTAAGAGTCAATGACACCCTTATAATAAAAAACTTTTTATAGTATTCTGTAAAAAAAGAATGAATGGTTCCCACAATATTTTTAATCATAAATTCTTCTTTTTTATTTTCGGGGGGAGGAAATAGAGAAGTATGTATAACTTCCTTTAAAAAGTATTCATAATCTTCTCTGTTATTGAAAAAGCGTATAAATATATCATCGTGAATTACATATTTGTTAAAATAAGGATTCCCAACGCCGTCATAAGGATCATCAGAGCCTTCATCTCCCGGGAGGTCATGCGTTTTAGGCAAATCCAATCCTTCAACATATTTAATGAAATCATCCACCAGTTTTACGTCTAACGGCATATCGCCTACCTTCTGAGCGTCCATGTATTCAGATGTCATACCATCCTCCTTATCCTACAATACCCCGCAGATCCCCTTAAGGGTGTAAAACAACTTGATCGAGATTTAATCAATGTCCTTTTAAAAAGTCTATCAAAACGGCATTTTCAAGTCAAAGATTTCTTTTTCAAGTTAGGGCATCCTGGCTAACTTTTTTAAAATTCCTACACGTTAAATTAATATAGTCTATGAAAAGTGGCGCGCCCAAGAGGATTCGAACCTCTGACCTACTGAACCGCAATCAGTCACTCTATCCAGCTGAGCTATGGGCGCGTTATAAAGCTATCAGAACTCAGCTATCAGCCGTCAGCTTTCATAATAAAAGCATAGTTTTGCAGATTTGTAATCTAATAGGTTAAACAGCGCGGCTGAGCCTTTGAAGTTTTATTACAAACTCCCTTATACAGCATCTTCTCCATGCTCTCCTGTCCTGATTCTTATAATGTCTTCGACAGGAAGCACAAAAATCTTTCCATCTCCAATTCTTCCTGTTTGCGCCGTCTTAGTAATTGCCTCAACAATCTCTTCTACCATAGAATCAGAAACAATGATTTCTAATTTTACTTTAGGTAAAAAGTCAACGACATATTCCGCACCTCTGTATAATTCCGTATGGCCTTTCTGCCGGCCAAACCCTTTTACTTCACTTACGGTAATCCCTTTAATATCAATCTCATTTAGTTTATCTTTAACTTCATCTAATTTAAAAGGTTTTATTATAGCTTCTATTTTTTTCATTTATTTTTCGCCTTTCATCAAATTTGCACAAAATATTTTAACCCCTGCTTTGAAAATATTAAGTTTGCTCATAGAAATCAATATTATCATAATCAATATATCGTGTAAACCCTACCCCTCATGCCTTAAAGTTTGAAGCGGTTTATTTTTCAAAATGCTCCAACTCGATAAAAGTCCTATTGCCCAGACTAAGAAAACGGTAGCCATAACAGCAATGATGATTGGTAGAGGTCTGAACCCCCAGTCAATCCGGACTAAATGCTTGTCGATACCGTAAGAAAAAAGAATTGAAAGCAAAGACCCTACTCCGCCCGCAATGAGGCCCAACAATAAATATTCATATCCCAAAATTCCCGCGATGGCTCTTTTTGTTGCCCCAACAGTTTTGAGTATAGCTGCTTCGCGCATTCTCCGAAATTTGGTAGACGCAATGGCGCCGGATAAAATGACAAGGCCGGTGGTGATTGTAAAAACAGAGAGCATTCGAACTAAAAGAGATATACGATCAAGAACTTCACGGGCTCTCATTAAAATCTGCCGCGTACTAATTGCCGTTACATTAGGCAATGATTCTGCCACAAAGGTTTGCAACGCCAGTTCATCTTCCTCAGGAACCTGCGCTGTTGCTACAAAATTATAAGACAGGTTTTTTACGGAGCCCGGAGAAAGGATCATATAAAAATTTGTCCGCCGGTTGTTCCAGTTGACTCTACGAATAGAGGTAACCGTGGAAGTGACAAAAGTCCCCTGTATATTCAAGGTAACTTGAGATCCTAAAGAAACACCAAAGGTATTAGCAGCATCCCTTTCTACAGAAACTGTGGGGAAATTTTCTTCAGAGTTTCCCCACCATTGTCCTTCAATTACAATGTTTTCTTCCGGTAGAGTATCCGTATAAGTCAAAACAAATTCCCGGTGGAAAAATCGTTTGGTTTGTTGATTATCAAACTTCATCTCTTTAATCGGTTTGTCAGCTACCGCGTGAAGCCGCGAACGAATTATCGGGACCATGCTGGTTAAACGGGCTTCAGGTATTTTCTTAACAGAGTTTTCAAAACGTTTAACCTGATCCGGTTGAATATCAATAAAAAAGAAGTTGGGCGCATCCACAGGGGCGTTTTTATCGATAAAATCGAGTAAATCAGATTGAATAAGCTGAACCGTAAGAGTCAGCATGACGCCTACTCCAACAGCAGTTACTATTGATACTGCCTGGCTATGAGGGCGGTAAATATTTGTAATTCCGTATCGACTTGTTATGCTTCGTGGTTTAGGTAGTCTCTTCAAAAATCTTAAAATCACACGGGTAATGAAAATTAATATTGCTGTCGCTCCAATCATACCTGAGAAAAAAATGAATCCGGCTTTAAAAGATCCTGCCTGCCAAAACGTGATAAGTGCCAATCCCAATCCCGCTATAGTAACAACCAGCAAACGATCGGGATAAAGGGTATTAAAATTCCGGAATATAAATAACCATTTATTTCTATATGGCTTCATTTCTGTTGAAACACCAAAACCGCTTTCATTATCATCCTGACGTAATAGCATTGCCGGAGGTGTACGTCTGGCGTTAAGCAATGGCCATATAGAAAAAATAAAGGTGGTAACCATTCCCAAAATTAATGCTTCAAACGCAGGCTTCCAAACCCACTGGTTAACAATAGCAACATTGAAGTATCGGTTAATTCCAGATGCAACCAATCCTTGCAGGCCAAAGCCACCAGCAATTCCTAGCAAACTGCCTGTTAAACCTAAAAACATAACCTGGATTAAATAAACTTTTAAAATTTGGAGAGTTTGTACTCCAAGACATTTTAGAATTGCAATATTTATAAGTTTAAGGTGTAAAAAGGTGCTCGTTATCATTGCAATACCAACACCACCAACAAGTAAAGCAATAACTCCAATTGATCCGAGAAACAACTCAAACCTTTTAAGAGATTCTCTTAACGCGGGCTGGGCTTCTTGATAGGACTGAATTTTTACGCCAGAACCGGAGAATCCCATTTTCAATTTACTTACAAGAGGTTTTACTGCTATACCCTGCGGAATTTTCACTTGAGTTCTGTACCGAATACGGCTTCCCGGCTGGATGAGTTTTGTTTCATCGAGTACTTTTGATGAAATCATTACCCTCGGCCCAAGGCTGAAAAGAGTAATTGCGCGATCCGGTTCACGTTTGATTACACCATTTACGCTGAGTCTTTTTTCTCCTAATTGGAAATAATCACCTATTTTCAGATTACTTTTAACAAGAAAAGATTTTTCTACTAATGCGCTGTTGCCGAGTAGCAATGTCTGGAAAGGAGCGTCTGGGAAAACCTCTATATTGCCGTAAAAAGGATAATTTTTCGGAACGGCTTTTAATTCCACAAGCATTGAAGAAGAAGGCCTGTCTTCATTTGATTCAATCAATGCCATGGCTTTTAGTTCCACAACAGTTTGAACATGAGTGTACCCCTCTGTTAATTGCGTCACAATTTTTAATTCTTCGTCCGAAAGGGGCCAACTTCCCCTGATTTCTATATCAGAGGCTATCAAGCTTTTTGATTCTCTTTGAATGGAGTTAGCAATGTTTGCGGAAAAACTTTTTACCGACATCACAGCACCAACTCCAATCGCAATACATGCTATAAAGAAAATTAGCCTGTGCCAGGACCCGCGGCACTCCGCCATAACGAGTTTAAAAATCACAATGATGGTTTTACTTTTCATTGTTTTAATCCTAAAAATCTACACTCATCTGCGTCCAAAATAAAGTTCCTGTCCTATTAATTATGAAGCAGTATCGGAAACAATTCGCCCATCCTCTAATCCAATAATCCTTTCAGCTCTTGAAGCAATATCCAGCTCATGGGTAACCAAAACCAACGTCACTCCATGTTGATGATGCAGTTTTTCAAGAAGTTCAATAATTATTTCGCTATTAGCGCTGTCCAGGTTACCGGTAGGTTCATCGGCTAAAATAAGTTTAGGGTTGTTTACAAAAGCTCGAGCCACTGCCAACCGCTGCTGTTCACCCCCTGAAAGTTGTCTCGGATAATGATTCAACCGATGGCTGAGATCTACAGATTTTAATGCTTCTTTTGCTTTTTCTTCAGAATGATTACCGCTACTCAATTCAGAGGGAATTGACACATTTTCATGGGCTGTAAGAGTTGGTATTAAATAAAAGCTTTGAAAAATTATCCCTACTTTTTGCCCACGCAGGCGGGCTAATTGATTTTCATCTAATTGCGTTAGATCTTTGCCATCGAGAAAAACATCTCCGTTCGTTGGAGAATCCAAGCCTGCCATAAGACCTAATAAAGTGGATTTTCCACTCCCGGACGGACCTGTAATCGCAATGAATTGTCCTGCTGGAATATGAAGATCAAGGTCATTAATTATTCTTACTTTGTGACCACCACCGTGTAATGATTTGTGTAAATTTTGAATCCTGATCAAAGTAAAGTCTCCTTACAACATAAATCGGAGAGGCTCCGCAACCGAAAGGAGCTTCCGCTCCGGCAAGCAAACAAAAAAACTTGCTCAAAAAACAAGTTTTTACAGTGTAGTAGTATAAAACTACTAATGCTATAATGCCATACTGAGAATTAATTAACCACTATGTTTGTAGTAGGTTTACGATCAAAAAAAACGTTAAGCCTCTAGTAGAGAACTTTCAAAATAACGTTGCAATAGACAAATCAATTCAAATATCCGAAATACGAATAACTAAATCCGAAACATATACTGCACCCCATTAAGTGAGATGGTGTAAATGGGTGTTTTGAAAATTTGATCGTTGGAATTTCAAATTTGTTTCGAGTTTCGTGCTTCGAATTTCGGATTTTATTCCTACTTCATTTGCACAGCATTCTTGTAATATTAATATGAAATAAGGCGACTCGTTCCCAAGCTGGAGCTTGGGAACGAGTGTTCTTGTGTCTTAGTGGCTACAAAAAAATTATGACTATGAACATAAAATTTTCCTTATCTGTATTTTTCACTTTACTCTATTTGATTATTATAATTGGAGATAGTGAAGGAAAAAACAACCTTCTTATAGTTGCTTTAGGAGACAGCCTGACAGCAGGTTATGGAGTGGAAGAGAGTCTATCTTTCCCAGGGCGTCTCCAAAAAAGATTTAAAAAAAAAGGGTTGCCCCATCGCGTTGTAAATGCCGGAGTGAGCGGGGATACTACCGCAGGAGGACTTCGGAGAATACATGGTATTCTGAAACAAAAACCGGATATTGTTATATTAGCGTTAGGTTCCAACGATGGTTTACGGGGTTTTCCGCCCGCTGAAATTAAAAAAAATCTGGAGGCAATAATTAAAATCTGTCTGGAAAATAAAACAATGGTCTTATTGGCTGGAATGAAAATTCCCCCTAACTATGGCCCAAAATATACAGGAGAGTTTAAAGCAATTTATCCTCGTTTAGCCAAAAGATATGATCTATTCTTTATACCATTTCTTTTAGAAGGTGTCGCCGGAAAAAGGGGGCTGAACCAGGCAGATGGCATTCATCCCAAAGCAGAGGGATACGCAATAGTGACTGAGTTGGTTTGGCAGGCATTGCTACCAATGCTTGAATAGTTTGAAAAATATCCCCCGATCTTTTTTTCTTCTCTAAAAAGAGGGGTTTCGCCTCTGGCGATGGAGATGTGTATGGGGTATATAAAAAACGACATGATCACAAAAAATATTTTTAAACGTGCGACAAGGCATCTCTCAGATCTTCTTTAATATCATGCCAGTCCTCAAGACCTACAGAAAGACGGATGCCACCGGGTTCCATACCTGCTTTTCGCTTCTCATCTTCTGGCAAAGCCGCATGTGTCATGGAATAAGGATTTTCAATAAGTGTTTTTATGGCCCCCAAACTTACGGCTAAAGTTATGGAATACGCGTGATCTGCCAAATAATCTATAAAGTTTTCCACTTTAGGGCTTTGCTTTCCGTCTACTTCAGCGTCTTTCGGAAGAAAATAAATCATATTTCCAGGTGAGAACTTTCCCGTGGAATTAATCATCTGGCGTTTTGCTAATTCAAATTGAGGGAAATCATTTAATCCCGGGTAAACCACTTTTTCAATTTTAGGATGTTCGGACAAAAATTTCGCGACTTGATGGGCGGTTTTAATTTGATTGGAAAACCGCGTGGCAAGTGACGGCAATCCGTAGACGAGAAAAGTCCAAGCGCTTTTCGGATTAAGAGAACCGCCGAAATCTTTCCGAAAAAGCATAAGCCTGCCATAGTAATCGTGAGGGCCAATCACAGCTCCACCCATATCCGTACCAAATCCACTGATACCTTTTGTCAGGCTCTGAACAGAAAAGTCCGCTCCCAATTCAATTGGGCGTTGACAATAGGGAGTGGCAAAAGTATTATCCACTACTATTTTAATGTGTTTTTCTTCAGGGCGACAGCTGTTAATTTCATCAACAATCTTACGTATGGCTGCAATGTCTACTAAAGTTAAGGTAGGGTTAATAGGAGTTTCAAAATAAAGCACCCTGGTCTTATCCCTAATAGCCTTGTGCAGGGCTTCTTCATTATTGATGTCAGTCCAGACCACCTTAATCCCGAAACGCGGCAGCCAGTTGTTGAATAGGCTGTAAGTACATCCGTAGGTAACCTGATGCGCCACGATTTCATCACCAGCCTCACCCAACACCCCGACAACAGCACTGATAGCCGCCATGCCGGTGGAAAAGGTTACGCATATTTCTCCCCCTTCGGCATAGGCCAGGTTTTCCTCCAGCATACCGCGGCTCGGCTCATCCAACCGGTCGTAAACATAAATGGGAATATGCCTGGTGTCCTGCATGCACTCGGAGGCAAACTCAAAAAAACCCTGCGAACCACGATGCGTTGAGCTTAGTCGGTACATAGCTGAAGCGGACATAGGCGGGTTTACATGGTGGCTATATTCCCACTTCTTGCTTTCAAAGTTCCCATGTATCAAGTGAGTGCGCATCCTATACTCTTCTTTTGTTTTTTTACGACTCATTTTCGAAGGTTTCATAATAATTTCTCCTTAAAAGAAATTTAAATAGTAGCTCAAGAAAAATATGAAACATTAAACTTTGATGAATCATACCAAGCTAATGACCCATCTCTATATATATTGTGCCAGATTATAAGAATTTTATCACTTAAAACAATTGATATTTTTAAATCAAGATATCCGTTTTAAAAGTAATAAAAAGGGGTTGAGGAGATAATAGAAATAAAGATATAATACCGCTTTATAATAATAAATGCTTCCGGACACTAATTATTGGAGCTAAGTAAATGGATGAAAAACTTAAAGAAAAACTAACCGATAAAAATAAATGGATCAGAGGCTTATATATGCTGCTTTTTACTTTAATTTATAAAATCGCTGAAATCCTTGTTACCGCTGTTGCTGCTTTTCAATTTGTTGCATCCCTGTTCACAGGAAAAACCAATGAACATCTGATGACATTCGGGCAAAGGCTGAGCATATTTATTTATCAAATAATGCAATTTTTAACCTTTAACAGTGAAGAGAAGCCATATCCTTTCTCGCCGTGGCCACAGTCCCTACCTAAAGTTAAAAAAAAGAGGTCTTCAGGAGAAAGAGCTTAAAAAAGGTAAAAAAATTAAATCCACCCTAAGGCGGACATTGAGTTATTAGAAATGGATTTTTTAATTGCTAATAATATGGTTTTCCAAATGTTTTTTAGTTTTATCTAGCAAACTTTTAAACTGAATGCCTGTTGACTCTGATTTTATGCCTATCATGGAAAGGTTATGTAAAGAAATTTCTCCATTTGAGAATGACTTCATTTTAGAGTTCAAAGGGAAAAACGCAAAGGACAATATTACGAAAGGAATACATTAAGAAAAATATGGAATAAAGCTGATAAAGATGCAGGAGTGCCTCATATGCAGCTTCATTGGGGAACAAGGAACTCAGGAACAATCCAGTTGTTAGAGGAGGGATCATCACTCAAGGATATTCAGGAACTTCTTAGACATGCGGATTTAAAAACTACATATAAAGCCTATGCTCATTATCAAAGGAAAAAATTAATTAAGGTAATGCAACTAAGGAAAAAGAAAAATCATTCGGAGAAAATTTTGCGTTTCAAGGTTGAATCCGCCTTTTGATAACTTATGAACAATAAACAAAATATATACTTGATTCAAATAGGAACTGGAACAAGTGTCAAGGCCGGAGTAAAAATGTACCACTTGGCGGCGTAAAAGTGTACCACCTAT
>CAJXCL010000038.1 GCA_913051775.1 uncultured Nitrospirota bacterium
CGATTCAGGCCGCGGTATGGAGCAAGCCGAGTGTGCATCGTTTTAACAAAAGTGGTTCAACAGCCAATAAACGTATCATGTCTTCTATTGGTGGATAAGAACATAGTATAGGAATTGCCATAAGTCATTAGCACCCTCGTCTTTAGGTAAAAACTGTAGTTAAACGATGCACCTTCGCAAGGCACAAAGCGGTAAAGGCAGAAAAGGGCAAAAAGTAGATGGCAAACTTTTAAAACTCGGTTCCTTTGTTACTTTGTCCCTCTGTGCCTCAGGCTATCGACTGAAGCCGATAGGAATTGACTTCGCCGTAGGTGCTAATTTATAAATAGAATTTACAAAATGAAAGTATCACTTCTTTTTCCACCCTCATGGATTCCATCCCAACCATTCCTCAGTTTGCCGAGTCTCACAGCCTTCTTAAGACAAGAAGGAGTTGAGGTCGTACAGAGAGATATCAATATCGAATTCCTTGAGATACTGATGACATGGGAGAAAGTCAAAGGATTATACGGCAGGATAGAGGATGGGCTAAAAAATATTGAGAAAAATGGAGGGGATCGGGCTGGAGAAAAATATGCCCGCATGAAACAGGCTGTGGAATGGCTGCCTCAACTGACTGATTGGATTGAGAGCGCAAAGAAGTCTTTTAGAGGGCCTAACTTCTACTCTATCGAAAGTTATATGGAGAGTATGAAGGTGATGGAGCGATGGATTGAGCTTATAACGTCATCCTACCATCCTTCTACGGTTACCACCGTTGATAATGAGATGAGGTATTCTGTCTACTCATCGAAAGACATATTCTCGGCCCTAGAAGACAGAGAACAGAACCTTTTTCTTGATATCTTTAACGACCACATTATTTCTTCAGTTCTGTCCGACAATCCCGGATTGGTGGGAATATCTATAACATCTACATCACAAGTTATTCCCGGTCTGACGCTGGCGCATCTCATTAAAAAAGAGAGGCCCGATATTCATATAACCGTTGGTGGCAGTGTATTTACCAAGCTAGAAGACAATCTTAAAAAGAGTGAAAATCTATTTACCATTGTTGACAGTTTCGTGCTATTCGAGGGAGAGCATGCATTACTGGCTCTTATAGATGAGCTATCCGGTAAAAAAGATCTGAAGAAGGTTCCCAATCTTGTTTATAAAGAGAATGGAAAAACCGTTATAAACGAAGAGTCCTTTTTCATTGAAGACCTCAACAAACTCCCCACCCCTGATTATGACGGCCTTCCATTAGACCTGTACCATACTCCGGAACTCGTATTGCCTGTACAAACGTCACGGGGCTGTTACTGGGGAAAATGCGCGTTCTGCAACCTTCATCTTGATCATAAAAAGTACAGGCCGAGGAAGGTTGATCTGGTGATGGAAGATATTAAGAAACTCTCAAAGAAACATGACACAAAATTTTTCTTTATAACCGATGAATCCATGCCGCTTAGCGGCATGAGTAAATTATCGGACAGGATTATTGAGAGTAAGATGGATGTTAAGTGGATATGCGGAGCAAGATTCGAAAAAAATTTAAATTCCAACTTGCTCGAAAAGGCGTCTCGTGCCGGATGCCTGAAAATAGTATTCGGCCTGGAGTCATACTCCCAGAGGGTGCTTGATCTTATGGATAAAGGAACGGATAAAAAGCATATAAGCAGGGTTGTTCAGGATTGTCTTAAATATAATATAGCTTTGCATCTCTATATAATTGTAGGATTCCTTACAGAGACAAAGGAAGAAGTTATGGAGACGGTAAACTTTGTCTTAAAAAATAAGGGTCTTCTTCAATCTTATGGTTTTTCATGCCTTCCATGTCTCTTTGATCTTGAAAAAGGTTCTCCAATAATGGACTCTCCTGAAAAATTTGCTCTGAAAAAAATCATGGCTCCTGCTCAGCATGACCTGAGTCTTGGATATATCTTTGAGGGAGGCAAAGGGATGACGACGCAGGAAACAGAAAAGCTATATGATGAAGTTATGGAGATGATAGGTAAAGCGATTAATCCTTTGCCTTTTAACTATTCCATGGCAGATGGTCTTTTGTATCTTGCCCGGGAAAAAGAAAAAAATAATGCTCAATTGCCAGTTGTAAATGTTTAATTGAAAAGTAATTATTGAAAATAAAACATTAGACAGGATTAACAAGATATTTAATATATCCGGTTCATCCTGTTATCCCCTCAAAAAAAGAAGGCTTATTAACGGTTTTAGGTTACGCTACGCTAAATAGTTATATTGAAAATTGAGCGTTGATAATTGAGAATTGAAAGAGCTCCTCATGCCAAAAGACTGGACAGTTACACAGGCCTATTTCTGGGCCTCCAAAATTCTATCTTCCAACGATATACCCGCTCCTTATGCTGAGGCTGAATATCTCCTTGCACATGCTCTCAAATGTGATAAGAAGGACATTATTCTCAATCACGATAGAGTTCTCATCAACAATGAGGTAGGTTTGTTTAAAGAGCTTATAGACAGACGTTTGAAAAGAGAACCGTCGCAGCAGATTATAGGAGAAGAGGAGTTCTGGGGATTACCCTTTAAGGTGACTAAGGATGTCCTTATTCCAAGGCCGGAAACCCAACTTCTTGTGAAAGAGGCGTTGAAAGAAGCTAAAAATTTGTCACCTGAAGTCAAAATTGTTGATCTTTGCACCGGAAGCGGCTGCATTGCTGTCAGTATGGCTGTAGAACTCCCGGAGAGCAAGGTTTACGCTATTGACATATCGGATAAGGCTCTGGCAGTTGCCGGAGAAAATGCAAAAAAACATGGTGTGGACAAGAGGATTACCTTCCTTGAGGGGAATCTCCTGAATCCAATGAAACCATTAGGGTTAAATGGAAAGATAGATCTTTTTCTCTCTAACCCTCCTTATGTTTCGAAAAAGATGATGGAAGAACTGCAACCGGAGATAGAGTTGTATGAACCTATGCTTGCGGTTTCCGGTGGGGAAGATGGATTCGACTATTATAGACAGATAATTCCTGAAGCCGCTGCATACCTTAAACCGGGTGGGTATTTGATATTAGAGATAGGTTATGGACAGCGTGATGGTACAATATCTTTAATAGAGCAGGAAAAGGTTTATAAAGGAATTGAAGTCAAGAAAGATTTTGCGGAGATAGACAGGGTTGTAAAAGCACAGCGTACGTAGTTGCAACAAAAAAAACAGTAGGCAATGTAGCTGCTAATTTGTGGAAAATCCGAAATACAAATATCGAAATCCAAAGCAAATTCAAATAACAAAATTTCTAATGCTGAAAACTCAAAAGCCTTCCATCCAAACAAGGCATGTTCAGGTTGTTATGAAAGTGTTTAGCGAGCGCAGTCGCAGCTCTGCTGCGGAGATGTTCAATTTTTGGAATTTTAATTTCGACATTGTTTCGAATTTTTGGTAAAAAATCGACCAAGATTCGCACACGGGTGATTTTCCAAGAAGACTTGAATTCGGGTTTCGACCTTCGGATTTGTATCTTAGAAACTCTGGAAGGTTCAAAATATAAATGGCAAAAGGAGCTTTTGGAAGAAGGGATTTTTTAAAAAAGGCCGTG
This sequence comes from uncultured Nitrospirota bacterium, assembly GCA_913051775.1. Classification (GTDB taxonomy): domain Bacteria; phylum Nitrospinota; class Nitrospinia; order CAJXCL01; family CAJXCL01; genus CAJXCL01. The sequence goes on from CAJXCL010000038.1 coordinate 3,558, forward strand.
GCTTCGGCAGGACAGGTTGTTGCGGAAGTTTCGGCGGCGACTTCCGTCAAGGAAAAAATACCGGCTAAAGCTATCAAAAAGGTAAATTTCCTGAGACCGCCGGGGGCAGTGGAAGAGGAATCTTTCCTTAAGTTATGCACCCGGTGTGATGATTGCGTACATGCCTGCCCCCATCACAGCATAAAGAGGGCCAAGGAAAGGGGTGTAGAAGGGACCCCTGTTATCCGTCCAAGAGAGATGCCCTGTTATCTTTGTGAAGATTTGAGCTGTATAAAGGCATGTAAAACAGGCGCGTTAATTCCGGTCGAGCGGGAAAAAGTAAAGATGGGTGTTGCTAAAATAAAAAAGAAAAGGTGTTCTGCCTGGGACGGACAACCGTGCCAGTACTGTGTTACAAAGTGCCCGCTTTCTGAAGAAGCAATTTATTTAGATGATTTCAAACCTGTTATAAGAGAGGAAAAATGCACCGGATGTGGGGTATGTGAGCAGGTCTGCTTAACTGTAAATCAAAGCGCTCCCATCACCATAACTCCAGCGAGGTATTTATAATGAAAATGTTTATTTCTATTAACATTTTTTAGGGGGTATATATATGGGAAAGATAAAAATCAAGACATGGTATGGCCTCATGCTGAGGGTTCTTTTGGCCATAATGCTGTTGTGGGCGGCCCCGGCCAGTTCCGCCACTATTCTCGAATTTCTAACTCCCACACCGGACAGTTGTCCCACAGACCTGGCATTTGATGCAAAGGGTAACTTATGGTTTACGGAAATTAATGGTAATAGAATAGGCAAACTGGTGCCATCTGAGGCGAAATCTGGAACATCGAAGGGGGTCGTTGAATATGAGCTGCCGGAACCTAACAGTAAGCCTAATTATATTATTGTTTCCAGAGATGGTATGGTCTGGTTCACCGAGATGGGAGGGAACAAAGTTGGCCGGCTTGATCCGGCAACAGGCAGAATCAAGGAATTTCCAGTTCCTACTCCGAATAGTGAACCGCATCACTTAGCGGAAGGAAAAGACGGCAAAATCTGGTTTCTGGAGTTTGAGACAAACAAAATTGGCAGGTTAGACCCGAAGACAGGGCAAATCAAGGAATTCGATGTGAACAAAGGGCACCCGCATGATTTGGTTTTAGTAGATGACCGTATCTGGTATTCCCAGGGAGGAAAGTTTTGGGCCAAGATTTTTTCTAATAAAATAGCCAGCTTAAATGTTCAAACAGGAAAGATCAAGGAAGTCCTTATTCCGCCAAAAAAATCTGTTCCCCATGGATTGACTGTGGATAAGGGTGGCGCCCTCTGGTTTACGCAGCTTTTTGCCAATAAAATTTCAAGGCTTGATTTTTCTGCTGATTCACCCATTGTTGTCGAATACCTGATTCCGGAAAAGCGAAAAGGACCCCACGATCTTGTGGTCGATAACCAGCGTGGGTGGGTTTGGTTTACGGAAAATCGGGGCAATAATATCGGTCGCCTTGATCTCGCTAAAGCCAATCCGGGAACCTCTGAAGGCATGGAAGAGTTCAAAGTACCGACCCCTAAAAGCCATCCGCATGAACTGGTGCTTGATTCCGAGGGGAATGTTTGGTTCACAGAAATGGGTTTTTATTTTATGGGAAAGTATCAGAACAAAATTGGCAAGCTCATTCCTTAACCAGCAAGCCATGTACTACAAACTTGCAACATTGTGATTTTTTAACAAAGCTGAGCTTGGCTCTGCAAAGTTTTGTGGAAAACTTTTTTTGTAATCGTTCACGGTTGTCGGTTGGCAGTTAACGGTCTAAAAAAAACGAACGAAAGAGGGAATTATGAGCGTTTCCTTTGAAGATTTAGAAGTATGGAAGAAATCGTGTAAGTTGGTGGTTAAACTTTATAATTTGTTGAGAGATTGCAGATTTTTTGGTTGCGGCTACGCTGGACTGTTTTAATATAAGGAGAAACGTCTTTGGACCAAAAATTATTGTATGACGTTTTAAGGGCTGAAATCCAAGACCGAAAAATTCCCTTAAGTCTGGGTAAAACCTGCCCGATGAAATGCACCTTTTGCTATGAGCAAGACCACAGTTACCGGAAAACCTTTAATACCCCGCGTACGACTCAAGATCATTGGCAGTTTATCCTGAACGAGATACAAAAGTGTCCCTCCGGGAAAAACGAAGCATGGATATTTGGAGGAAACGAGTACATGGAATGGACCGAGACGTTCCTCCATCCCCGCGCCATGGACTGGTTGGAGGAATTTCTGGACAACACGGACAAAAAAATCGTGATTTTTACAACTGGTTGTCTCCCGCATGAAAAAATTAACCGGCTGGCTGAAAGATACTCCGGAAGAATCCATATGGAACTGTCAGTGAACACCCTCAGTCGTTACAGGAAACAATTAATGCCTATCGGCCCATCAATAAAACAGGTGCTTAAAATTCTAGATGGACCTGTGGTGACAACGGCGAATTTCTATTCTTTCGGCCCATCCACCATGTCCGAGGATGCCAAGACCATATCAAAAATCAATCCGAGATGTCATTTGTGGATGGGGTGTCTCACTCCATTGAAATATATCGACGAGAAAACTACTGCATTGATGCGGCAAGGCAAAAAGTTTCTTCCGGATGAGGCCAAAAAAATTTATGATGACTGTCTGCCTAACATTTCGATGATCCATACAGAATCAGACATCACGACTTTTTTGAATCGAAACAAAATCCTAAAATCCTTTGATGCGTGTGAATTAAAGAAGAAAGATACGGTGGTGATGGCGGGAAATGTGTACAGAATTCTAACCATGTTTCGCCAAAACCGGGCCAGGTTCCTTTATGTGCCCAACGATACCCTTGGTGGCGATTCGGATTGCAGCACCCTTCTCACCTTTAAAGATATAGCCAAAAGAATAACCAACCAAACTCAGGTTTATTTACCGAAGGTTATTATGGAAAACACTTCAAACGAGGAGAGAGACATTGCCGGCGTATCTTTTGATGAGTTTAAGTCCTGGTTTCCCAGGTGCCGGTTCAAAGTGTTGTATAAGATCAACTCTAAACAGTCCAATAGAAAATTATATGAAAAAGGTTATCTGAAAAACTATGTAGAGGATTATCTGTATAATCCTCTTTCAAAACAATTTGAAACAGTTCCTCTGCCAAATTGAAAGCGTCTGGCAAGCGCATTTTTAGCCCTTCTCTCTTTTTCTTTATAAGGATCGGGGCAGCGTAAAGTTTCAAAAGTAGCTGCTGGCTACCAAGAAGCGAGTTAAAAAAGGAGCGTTAATGCTTTATCAGTTAAAAGTAGTTTTTGTGGATAATCAGGAAATGGAGCTGGAGAAAACAAAAAAACACGGTTTCAGCGATGATCTGGAATTTCTCGAGGTAACGACCGTGGAGGAAATTTTTCTCATCCCTTTTAAACAAATAAAATACGTTTCTTGTGACGCTAAAATACTCAATAAGTAGTTTGTTGTAATCCCAAAACATGCGGCAATTTAATAAAAAAATTGTTTGAGAGCAAAGCTTTAGCAACCTCGAATGGTTTCGCTAAGCAATTGATATTATAGTCATTTTTCTTAGCGCATTATTTGGGGTTATTTGTTGACAGGGTATCATGGATTTCTATAAAATCATTTATTCACAGCAAAATTATTCTAAGAAAAAGGAGAAAAACATTGTCTGAAAAAAAACGGCTTCTCTCTGCGCTTACCCGGAAGGACAGCATACGCTTTAAAACCAATGAAAAAGAGCGTTCCGCGATAAATGAACAATTCGACAAACTCAAGAAAATAAAACAAGGCGATGCCTTTTTCTGGAGTCTTAATGACAAGCCGAGCATTGCCAATACAAGGATAAAAGAATATCCGACAGGACACATAGTGTTTTACAACTCAGAGGGAAGACGTTTTCTTTTTACTGATCCCGAAGGCCACCCACTCCACGAGTGCGAGTGGAAAAAGGACGAGAAATCAGGGAAAACCTCCTTGGCCTTTGTGCGCATGCAGATCGACTCCGGGCTCTGGTATGGAATCCAGCCGAAGGTCAAGACTTTTTCAATCAAGATCGATTTAAAAAATCAGCCTAATTGGGCAACAATGACTTTGGATGATGTTCGAAGTCATGCGGCAAAGGCATGGGATGTTCCTCTTGCCGAGATAAAGCATTTTTATAAGGATGAAAATTTTGTCTCAACAGTGGAAGCTAAATATGACGTGCATCTGATAAAAGATGGTATCTATGCCTTGATGGACGGAACATTTGAGGACAAAATATTTATTAGTTATATGCTTTCGGTTAACTGGGAGAAGCTCGATATCATTCCGGTAGTAGAACTTTACCAATCTACTTTACCCGGGTGTGGCGCTGCCGCCTTTGAGGTTCTATGGGGATTATATGATGATCAATCCCGTGAAACCGATATTCCCCCATTAAGGTTTCGAGGTTTACCCACTTTTCCGTCGCAGCAGGCGTTTAATGTCTTTTCCGCCTATCTCATCCCAAAAGAACCGGAAGGAGAGGACATGATGGACGTTTTTATGGATTTTCATCGTTCACACGAGATAACATGGACTCCCAGGTCTGACCCTCCTTGGCGGTATTTCAGCAGCGAGCATTCAATCTGTTTAACAGTTCAAAACGATTTTCTGTATAAAGTAACTGCGCTGAATGACCCGGTAGCAATACCATATATCAACGAAGCAATCTCATCCTTACAACAGCAGTCACAGAAGGGGAAGAAGAAAGGTAGATATGAAGAAGAAGGCTGGCGACCTTATGCATCCTGTCAGCGGCATTTGCATGTAGGGGAAAACTCCATTATGTTGATGGATGATAATGCAAGCCGGGAAATTCCTCTTCTAAAGCTCTGGAGAATTACATCTAATAAGAAGCCATTGAAACCACAAACCTCTTACCCATTCAACTGGAGATATTTTTTTAGAGGCTCCCCTCCTGAAGTAGACCCGGTGAATGCGCTTTTAACCGTTCCTTTGTACCCGGAAGGCGCTGCTGAAATTGAGGAAACTTCGCTTCAGCCCATGGTTATAGACCAGATTTTGCATTATATGGAAATGACCGGTGACATGGATAAACGGCTGAAAAAAATAAATAGCGTTCTCATCCATACCTTTGATACCACAATTTCCGGATGTATTGATTGTAAACAGGAACGAGAGTATACGGTATTGTACGGCAGCCCAGAGTGGGCGCAGAAAAACGCGCAACTGCTGTGGGACCATGCCGTATCAAAAAAACAACTAAATGCCCTAAAAAAGGTTTCTTTCCTTCCAGAGGAAAAAAATATTGAAGCAGCTTATTTGAAAAAATACGATATGATTTATAAGTGGATTCCTTTTATCTTTCACCTGGATCGACATGCATGTGCTGATATGTTGAAATCTATTACCAATGCCTTGAATCCAAAGGGGTTATTATTTTTAGTTGGTCCTAGACAGATTTTGGGATTTTTTGACCACTATTCGCTGACATGCCTTCAAAATGACCCTATTGCTGACATGCCATTTTTCAAACAGCACCTTAGGTTGTATCCGGAGACACTTATTAACCCCGAGGTAAATGTGTTTTTTGCGGAAAAGAAGGAGAATTCGACAGCATAGTTAGGAGAAAAAGCGTTATCTATAATTTTTTCCAAACCAGGCTTAAATTTAGAAACTTTGTTGGTCGCTTTGTTGTCTAATTAATATTGGAATAAATCAATATTCATAGCGTTCTAATAGAATACGTCTATAAGTATATAACAATTATAAACCTTTAAATAAAAAGGAGGGGATATGAATAGTTTTAAAAAGAATTATTTTTATATTGTTATTTTACTAATTTTAGCAATATTTGCTTTTGCTCCGTTTATAAGCCAGACAAAGGCAGCTTCAAGTGATCAGGAACTTGCTGCCATAAAAAAGCAGTTTGGATCAGTTCTTAAGCTTAGAGGCCCCGCCGCGGATGAAATCAATGCTATAGCAAATCTTCTTACGCCCCGGAGTGGAATGATGGCTATAGACAAAACACGTGCGAGCGGTGAGTTCTGTATGCTGGAACCAACAACAGGGAAATACATGATACATTTTTCAAAAACACCTGAAAAAACACCTGAAGATATCTTATACTTTATCAATCCTGAGAACTTGAAGCAAAACGGACTTCAAGTGAAAAATTTGCCTGCGCTTCCGACCACACTTGGCAAAATGAAACCATTTCAGTGGTACTATTATGATGGAAGCGGCCATGAACCTCATCATGGGGGTAGAATCGGTAGAGAGTTTATTGTAATGGCTATTGACGTCAAATAACTTGAAAAGCATGATTCATATTAAACAGATAATTTTATACTCATGGGAATAAAATCCAGTTTATAGCGTTTCCTGTAGTAGAATGCGGCCAATGAAAGTTCTGATTTATTGCGAGGGGAGGTGAAGCAAAATTATATATCGTATTATAGCATCAGGAGTCTTTATAGTCTTGTTTCCTGTGATGCTCTTAGCCCATGATGGATCCAAACACAAAGGAGAAGCCAAACCTTCCGAGGCTAAAAATATAAGTGGTGTTGTCATGAAATACCTGGAACAAGGAGATAAGGCCCCTGACTTTTCACTAATAAATCAGGACGGCATAGAGCTCAGCATGGAACAGTTGAAAGGGAGTCCTGTAATTCTGACCGTTATTTATACCACTTGTCCTGACGCATGTCCATTAGTTCTCCACAACCGGGATAAAATTCAAAAAACATTGGAGCCGGCGATTGGTGAGGGAGCTACATTCCTGGGAATTTCGGCAGACCCTGTGAACGATACTCCGGAAATTCTGAAAGAGTATATAACAAAACTCGATTTGAACCCTGTGAAACTTCATTTTCTGACAGGAAGCACTGAAACAATTAGAAAGGTACTGAATGATTACAGGATCAGGATCAGAGTAGATGCCGAGAAAGGCACGGTGCTTGGCCATAGTGTTATGGCCTATGCCATAGACGCTGATGGTATAGTGCAGAAAGCTGTTGAGTTTGCCCAATGAGGCTAATAATTTATAAATCTTTTAATCCTATTTTTTAATAGTAATAAAAAAGGAGGCATATTATGAAAAGCTTTTTCAAATATAGCTTGGTAGTTTTTTTCGTTGCAATGATGTCTATGGTGCTGACAGCCAACCTTGGCGAGGCTGCTGAGAAGGCATTAGCCGCTCCATCTGGTTCAGCCGGTGCGGCAAAGAATGCTGAAGGTATATCGCACTATAATCAGGGACACTGGGATGTTGCCGAAAAGTACTTCATGGAGGCGGTCAAAGCCGATCCAAAACTGGCGGAGGCGCATTACAATCTTGCCCTTACTTTACATAATCAAAACGCTCATGGGGAAGCCACCACGCATTTCAAGCACGCGTACAAGCTCGCGCCTAAAAAACCGAGCATAAATTCCGATATACTAAAAGGTCATTTAGGGATGAAATAACATTGAAATTGATAGGATAGCAAACCCTGCAGCAGGTCCGGTTGAAAGTGTTTAGCTAGCGTATTCCTGACAGCTTGCTGCGGGGACTTGAATATCGACCGCAGAATTTAGAAGGATTAAATACTTGGTAATTTGAAATTGTGGCTAAAACACCAAGATTTGCTCAAAGAAGAGTACCTGGGAAGACTTGAATTTCTTGTTTGGTATTCTGCGGTTTAAATCTAATTTTCTAAGTCAGTTTTGCCACAGAATTATTCCATTTTCTTCATGTTTTCCGGGTGACGTCACTCTCTGACTGACTCCTGTCATGCTATTTTTATCCACGAGAAAGGTGCCGAGTTTTCTTTTTTCGCGGTTTTTTTAGCTGTGTTTTTGTTTAATGGCAAATCATTCCCGGTTCTTCGGGTGTTACCCCGTTGATTCCTTGATGTTCCAGCAATCGCTCAACCACAACCGAAGCACCTTTTTCAATTCTGATCAGAACTACTTGTGGAAAATTTCCGTTGCGGATATATTCCACCTTGGGAAAATCCATAAGGATTTGTTTTTGAGCGTCTCGCTTCAAATCAAAATTAAAAAAGATGACATATTTGTCTTTATATGGATTTTCAATACCTTCAAAGTCTGGTTTCAGATAAGTTGCCGGAACCTTGAAAGCCTGACTTTTATGATTGGTTAAAATCAGATACCCCATAATCATTAAGCCACTTAAAAGGATTACTCCTGAAATTAGGAATATACACGTTCTTTTGTTTTTAAGGATTACAGCCATCATTTTATTATTTCAATTGGCACAGGCGGCAAGTTGCCGAAACCAGAATTCGGTAAGGAAAAGCTAATTGGACGGTTTCTGAAGGAAAGCTGCCCGAAGGGTTGAGGCCATGGCTGGCATAGCTAAGCTCAGCTTTGCCGATAATCAAAATAAATTTGCCACAAAGGCACTTTAATATTTAGTCACTTTAATTACTTTAGATCATTTTATGCTTTAGTTCACTATTTCTATCAATCATGTTTCATTTCATGGTGCTCATGAATGTCCCGTTGGCTTTTATGAACAGGAACTTTGAGCTTTACTTCTCCAGCATGTTTAAATTGAAGTGTAAGAGTGACATGATTTCCAACTTTAAGTTGTCTTTTCAAATTTACAAGCATCATGTGATAGCCACCCGGCTTTAATACAACAGTACCATGAGCCGGTATAGAGATATTTTTTACGGGATACATGGACATCATCCCTTTTTCCTCAGTTACAGTATGCAGCTCAACGACTTTTGCAACCGTTGTTTGGACTCCCAGCAATAGATCATTTGCAGAATTATTATTTTTCAATATCATGTAGATGGCAGCGTTCTTAGTGTATGGAGGTGTGGCGCGAGCCCATGCCTTATGCACTTGAATTTTAGATTTATGTGATATCATTTGTGCTTTTGTGCTGTTGCTCAGTACAAATGCAAAACAAATTAAGGTTATCCAAAAGAAACGATTCATTAGAATGTGCATGATGTTATCCTTTATATTTTTGTTTAAGTTCTGCTGCCTTTCATTATAAGCTGTTGAATATCACCGGCCATTTGATCTAAAGTTGAGTTGGAATCTTCCAGGTTTTGCTTATACCACTTGTACAGGTGACCTTGTTGGTCGAGCAGATACACAAAAGATGAATGTCCAATTAAATAACCGGCCTTGGATCCCACTTCACGCTTCATATATATTACATTATATTGCTGTGCTACCGAGGCTATTTCTTCCTGTGTGCCGGTTAGTCCGACAAAACTTGGGTGGAAGAAGGTTAGGAATTCTTTTAGCACTTTAGGAGTGTCCCGTTCAGGATCAAACGTGATGAACAGAACTTGAACCTGATCAGCGTTATCTCCCATTTTTTCAAGGAGTCTTTGCATATCGGCAAGTTGAGTGGGACAAATATCCGGACAGTGGGTATATCCAAAAAGCAGTATAACCACTTTTCCCTTATAATCAAACAAACTAACTTTTGAACCCATGTGGTTGGTCAGCATGAAATTTTCTTGATTGCTTTTTGAACCCTGGTTTTCTGAGCTGCTCTTAGCCTGCTTATTGACTGAAGCCGCCGACGATATTCCTCCTGCCACAAAACTGAATAGTACGATTAGACTGCCTATTAAGTGTATTCTTGAATTGATAAATAGATTCATTTTTCAAACTCCTTTAAACTGATCAGTATTTAGCTTAATTACAAATATGTTAAGTGTCAAGAGGGGCTAGCAGAATTTTCTGCTGGTTCAAAATAGGACACTATCCTCTCTTTCTTCGCCTTGATGAACCTCTTTACTTCTGATATAATAAAAAGTTAAGCTCATTATCTAAAAAGACAAAATATTTAACCATTCTAACGAAACGCGCATTTTATTGGGGAATGCTATTTGCGACGCTTGGAGGCTTTGTACCCTATAAAACCGTATTAAAACAATTAGAAAATCAGGAGAATAATAATGCTAAACACCGATACACCCTTATCTCAAATAAACATGAAAGATCCTTTTATGGCCAAATTGGCTTTAAATCAAATCATAAATTTATCTGAAGTTGATTCATTAAAGGCTGAACAAACTGCGGCTCAATTGTTCAATGATATTTCTATTAAGTATCTTCTGGATAATTCTGATGATTTTTTTTTGAGTTCTCTTTTTCAGGAGTTGCCCGAAAAAATATTTTTGAATAGTCTTAATGCGCTAATACTCAGATGGCCGAAATGGACAGACGCAGTGGCTTGCTGGTCGGCTCCGGTGATCGCCCGGCTCAATCCAGAACAAGCGAATAAACTGTTTTTAACATACCTCGAATTAAATTCCGTTCCGTTTGAAGATTCAAACAAGTTATTCGGAATAGTGGAAAGCCTGAAATATTTACAAGAGGAAGATGCTAAAAAAATTTCTAATAAATTGATAAACGCATATTTAAGTCTTCCTGAAGCTGGGAAAGCATTTTTTGGAATAGCAATATTTGATCTGGCATGGAAATATAACTACCCTGAATTTAACGATATGTTGCGGAAGTTTATTATAACAACTTCCATAATGCCAGAAGTCCAATTTATGCAGGATTTAACCGCGCTGTCTCACCTGTTCGTTGGTTCCGGAGCTGATTATAACCTTATTATTGACCATTGCGATGGTTTCTCAAAACAAAAATACGTGTCTATTTCTTTGTTTTTCAAGGAATCGAGCCCCTTAAAAAGTATTGACAGCGCTATAGAATCTATTAAAAGAGGTGACTACAAAAACATAGAACAATTGTTTCAAGAAAATCGGGACGCCATATCCAAGCCGAAGTTAAGAGACTTGCTGGAAAGTTTGCTTAACGATAAAAATATTACAAAGAGTCTTGATAAAAAGAAGCAAACATTTTTTTATTCCTTAGTCCTGGGGTGTCTGATTACTTCTTTACGAAAAGATAAAATCGTTTTGGAAAATTTGTCTCTGGAACGAATAGTGGAAATCATTTCAGCAGATGTTGAAGAAATTCAATCCTTTAATGATTTTGTGACATTTTTAAAGGGGAATAATAGAGAGGATGTGGTCAGGATTTTGCTTAAAGCTCTTAATCGCAATTTAAAAAATTTCGGTGGAAGCCACATTATTAACGCAATGGGTGAGCTTGGATATGATGAATTTCTGCCGGCTATAACCAGTGCATTATTTGAAGATCATGATTATATCTTTTTAGCTGCACAAAAAGCCCTGCTGGGTTTTGGAGATATGAGCATAGACTGCATAAGGGGAGCTTTCAAAAGTATAAAGAAGGAGGCCCGCTCGTCGGCATTACCTGTAATTAAAAAAATAGGCGGGCCCAAGGCAGTGCAATTCTTAGATGATTTTTTTGAGGACCTATGGCGACAAGATAAAGAAAAGCTGCTCGGCGCTATTGAATCTATCCCGGATGAAAGGTTTATTAAACGATTGGAGCCATATACAGATAAAGGTCAATATATGATTGACTATACCTATATTGTCCTCAATAAGCGGTTTAAACGAGAAACCCCTGAAATTGAGGAATTGACAGAGAAACTCTTTGAGCAGGCCGAAAAGGAGCACAAAGACAGGGAAACCAAAGAACAAGGCGAGACGCAGGATAGGGTAAAGTCCCATCTGAATTTAACTTTGAAGTGCAAAAGATGTGCGGATCAGTGTGCCTATAAAGTAAAAGAAATCATAGTCAGCCACGTTAAAAATAGTAAACCTTTAATTTTGGATGAAATCCAATGTGTGAATTGCAATAAGATATCAGAATTTGAGTTGACCCCTGAAAGTTATGGCACACTTACATCGGAAATTACACGCGTTCAGATGCTCTCCGGGGGAAAAGACAGCATGGAAGCAGTCAAAAAAAGCCCTATCAAATTTATGAGCATTAATGTTCAAGGTATAGAAATGGGATTGAAAGAAGGGATGCAGGCTATTTTAGACGCCATAGCAAAAGATCCCGCTAATCCGGAAAATTACATTAGTTTAGCTTATCTCTATCATAATATTAAAAGGTATTCTAAAGCGGAAAAGTATTATAAAAAGGCTGTTGAATTTGACCCGTCCTATGTAGAACCATACTATTTTCTCGCGATTCTTGCTGACCAACGAGAAGATCATGGAGAAGCTTTCGAATGGTTGAAAAAAGGGAGCAACTATATAGAAACGGCAAAGTTCCGGCAGGATTTTGAAATGGAAAAGACTGAATTTGGCAAAATTTATACTGATTTATATAATAATTTGATCGGGAAAACAAGGATGGAGATACCTTTTCTGCATCCCACTACATTCAGCGACAAAACAGGCAGGAACGACCCATGTCCATGCGGCAGCGGTAAAAAATACAAAAAATGTTGCATGAAATGAGAATTTTAAATAATCTATGATTTTCAGAAGAAATATTCTTTGTATTCTCCGTTAATAAGTCTTTTAGCTTCTTTGATGTCATGCAGGATTTTTTTATTAGCCCGGGATTCAAATTGTTTCTTAAGTTCACCGGGATGCAAAAAATCTATAATATCTTTAATTTTAAAGTCTTCAATACACTTTAGATCATGGGCTATTAAATAATTCTTCCAATCTTCAAACCGTTTTCTTTTTTGGATAATATCGAGATTCTTATAAATTTTTTCTTTGATAAGTTTTCTCAGTTCTTCCGTTTTATTGGTTCTTCTTTCAGTTCTTACAATTTTTTCAACTTTTTCTTTGATCTTGTCTAAAGGAGCAGTAACATCTATTAAAACTTCAATTCCATACTTGTGCGAAAGCAGCCATTCTTGATTCCATAGTTTTCTAACCTCAGGGTCACTAACGAAATAATGAAAAACAGGAATATTCGTTAGCTTAAAGCAATTATCAATAGTTGGATGTTCGCTCGGCATGTTATTAGCTTGTCTTGAAGGATCCAGGGGATATTCCAAACCAAAAGGATTAAATAAAAGTTTGTTTCGAGGGAAAGTTCTACCATGTGTTCGAATATACCAGTTTTCTACAGCTTCATTTTTATTTTTGGGTGGATCGTAAACGGTTTCTAACCAATGATTTTTATTCTTTTGATACTGTTCATAGGCTTTTTTATATTCTTTGTTTCTTCGTATAAACTCCCACAAATATCCGTTTAAACTTAATTCATCCAGGTACTCATACTTTTTTAGGATTTCATCTCTGCCTTTTTTTTTGTTCTTATTGTCCATCTCCTTACAAAAGCTCCTGTTATAGGTTATGAAAGTATTAATAAAAGGTAACCGTTCACGGTTATCAGCTTACGGTTGCCGGTTTTTTAATGAAGCATGCAGCGCTTGAAGCATTTTTGAAATTGACTTCAATTCTTAGATGAGTTCTTTCCCCTCGCTATTAGAAAAAAGCTTAACCTCTTGTTAAATTTAAACTTGTATTGCTTGTTATCCAGACATCCCAGCATGTCATTCCCGAGTATTCCTATCGGGAATCCAGAAGTCATCTTGAAGTAATCGTGCAGCTAAATCCAGCAACTTTTATATGTGGATACCCGATGAAAGCGTTCGGGTATGACAAACAGAGCAATCTTCATTCTTCAATGTCCGATGTTCATTCTTCCTTCGTCACTCTTCAAAGGAAGCGCCCATAATTCCCTATTTCATCTGTTCACATTTTTGTAACCATTAACTGTCAACCGAAAACCGTGAACGGTTACAATAGTTGTTAAAAAAACATTTTATCCTATTTTTAGACATAAAAAAGAGAATAATAAAAGTTCCAGTGAATATTTGATCTTATTTCTATCAGATAAAATTATACCCGCAAATATGTCATCTACCTCATGCAACTGTAAGGCTTGACTTATTGGCTCTCTTCACTTAAAATCATTTCTAAAGGTAGTATAAAATTATTAAACAGTTTAAAAAGGAGAAACAATAATGGCATGTACCCCTCAAGATTTCGAAAAAGCTACTAAGATAGTATTGAAGAAAACCTGTGATGACGAGAATTTTGAATCACTATGCTTCTCTGATAGGGAAGCTGCTTTAAAAGAACTAGAAGACCAGGATATCCCGGAAGGAATGAAATTAACGTTTGTAAGAAATTTAGGGATGTTTGTCAATCTTCCAGAAGCAGATGAATTAGTGATTGAGCTTGGTGACAAGGATTGTTGCAGGTATAAATTTATGGATAAATCAGTATTGAGGACTCACTTTGTTGCGGAACAGATAGAGGACGAGTACGATATGAACGAATTAGCAGGGGAAGAAGACTAATTAGCTGACTCTTAAATTTTCAATGCTCAATTATCAATTTTACAAGTTTAATGAGAATAGACTACCTTGAAGCCCACCCTGATTTTATCCCGATTCTGTCTCAATGGCACCACGAACAATGGTCTTATCTCAATCCATCCCGTACAGTCGATGATCGTATAGAGGAGTTTAAGCAAGAAACAACCGGAAAGGGGATACCCGTAACGTTTGTGGCTATCTCCGAAAATGTTTTACTCGGTTCTTCCAGCATTGTGGCTAATGATATGGATACCCGGATGGATCTCTCTCCATGGCTTGCCAGCGTTTATGTCGCGCCCCAGCACCGTGAGCAAGGTGTCGGCTCGGCGCTTGTCCGGCGTACGGTGGAGGAAGCAAAGAAACTGGAGATAGAGACTCTTTATCTTTTTACACCGGACAGGGAAAAATTCTACAAGAGGCTTGGTTGGACTGTGCTTGAAGTCTCAGAGTACCGGGGTGAAAACAATGTTATTATGAAACTTCGTTTAACGTCTGATGAAAATCTTAACAGCTCCATATAAGCTCGCTGACTAATGGGAGCATAAAACAGTTTCCTTTAGATTCCCGATCAAACCAGGAATGACATTAAAACACTACCACTTTTTTACGGACAGCCTGTATTGAAAATTATCAATTCTCAATTAACAATCCTCATTTTTTTTAAGCGGTAGGAATTGGCGTTCCATCTTCTTCAAAAGGTAGTTCACCATAAGCAAGCCGGTATAAGTCGGCTGGTTT
>CAJXCL010000039.1 GCA_913051775.1 uncultured Nitrospirota bacterium
TGTCGATATCCTCCAGAGCAAACTGGTAAAAAGAAAGGTATCCATAAAAGCGCTTATTTACGGTAAAGTGGAAAGCGCTGCCGGCGGCACGGCAAGACAGGAGATCACCGTACAACAGGGAATTCCGGCAGACAAGGCAAAAGATATGGTAAAGCAGATAAAGAACATGAAACTCAAAGTACAGGCACAAATTCGTGAAATGGAAGTACGTGTCAGCGGCAAAAAAATTGACGACCTCCAAGAGATAATCGGAATGCTGAAGGAAAAGGATTTCGGTCTTCCGCTTCAATTTGAAAATTACCGTTAATCAAGCAACCCTTTCCTAATTTCATTTAATTTACTGCAGAGATCGCAGAGAATGCATTTTTCTCAGTGTACTTATCGTCCTCTGTGGTAAAAACCAACCGTGGCTGAAAAAAAGTGTCTTATGCATAAAGCTGAAATTATTAGTATTGGCAGTGAACTTTTAAGCGGAAAAACCATAGATACCACTTCAACATTTATAAGCCGTAAACTTGACAGGATCGGTATAGTTGCAGTGCATAAGGCTACTATACCGGATCAGCATGCAGACATAGTAAAAGCGCTAAAACAATCATTAAATCGATCATCCGTCATAATTATAACCGGCGGACTCGGCCCAACTAAAGATGACATTACCAGGAAGGCCGTAGCAAAAGCTCTTGGTCTGAATCTGAAACATTATCCTCAAGTAGAAGCTTCTATACGACAGTTTTATAAAAAGCTCAAAAAAAAAATGCCGCGCTTAACATTAAACCAGGCTTTTCTTCCAGAAAAATCAAAACCATTAAAGAACTCCTGGGGCACTGCTCCTGGTATATTCATAGAGCGGCAAGTTGCCGCAACCAAATGGAGCTCCCCCTCCGAAGTTGTAAATAAAAAAACTTCCGAGCTCGCCATAAGGAGATGTAAAAAGCAAAAACTAACAGTGCCTGAAAAAAAGAAGGTTTTACGGGGTAATAGCATAAAGAAAAAAATGTTGTTTATGCTGCCAGGGGTGCCGCACGAAACTACGAATATGTTTACCCACCGTGTCTTACCAATATTAGCCAGTGAATTGGGAAAGAGTGCGCTTAATTCAATAGGGATAAATATTTTTGGAATCGGCGAATCAACCATTCAGGAGAAGCTTGAGAAATTCCTATTTTCCAAAGATATAAAAATATCTTACTTACCAGAAACAGGAGGTGTGAAGCTTATACTAACTGGAGATGTTTCTAAAAAGAAACTTCAAGTTTATTCACGAAAGATACAAAGGTTGTTCAAGAACAATGTTTTTAGCACAGGTCAGGTTACCCTTGAGGAAGCTCTTGGTAAAATCTTCAAACAAAAAAAGGTTCAATTGGCTATAGCGGAATCCTGTACAGGTGGTTCCTTGGGCAGCCGTGTTGTTAATGTATCTGGAGCTTCATCGTATTTCGCCGGAGGTGTCATAGCTTACTCCAACAAAGTAAAAACAAAACTTCTTGGGGTTTCGTCTGCTCAAATTAAAAAATATGGCGCTGTCAGCCTTCCTGTTGCAAAGGCCATGGCACAGGGAGTGGCAAAAGAGTTTTCCTGTGAGTGTGGTATTGGAATAACCGGAGTGGCAGGACCAACCGGGGGTATACGGCAAAAACCCATAGGATATGTTTGCATTGCAAGTTGCTACAGGGAGAAGATAATAACCGAATCTTTCCAGTTTCATGGCGATAGGTCTTTTATCCGTAACTGTGCCACATCAACAGCTCTTTTCCAGATGCTTTCGTTATTAAAAAAGAACTAATGCTATCCAGCGTTATCAACCTGTTTTTTTCACTGGAGTGGTTTTGTTTACAAATCTTTTTGTGCCGTTCCCTTGATAAACGTATTTTATGGTATAACATCCCTTAATCTCTTCTTCACCATCTTTGCAATAATAATTCAAAATCTGCATTTTCGCGTAATTCCCCTCCGCTGTTTTTATTAAATAGACATTATCAAATGGTTTGATTCTATGATATGAAGGTTTATAGCTGTGCCAGTTTTCAAAACTATCATTTTGAGAATCGATTTTATTGGGGGGTTTAACATCTTTTAAAAATTTTGCATTTTCAGGGACTTCTAGGACAGAATCAAAGTCAGTGGTATCCATCTTTGCAACTGCGACTTTTCCAGGCTCATTTGTGTCCCCTCCATTAGAAACGATCTTTGTTCTTCTTAGCGCTATATCCCAATTCATGATGTTTTCCAGGCTTGATACATCTGAAACAACACTCCCTCTTGAGAAATCAAAATACACCCACTGATCTATTGTTGAAGCCTCAAAAGTATAAATTATAGTGTCAGTTAATTTTTTACCTATTTCTGCCGGCTCTACTGAATAAAGAACAGGCAGATTTTCTGGCAATTCCAATGCCAGATCAGGTTTCAGAAATTTTGAATTAGCTATTACAAATGCAAAAAAAAGCCACAAAACCACTAACGACATCATAATATAAAGAATATATTTCAATAAATTATCCATAACTCAGCGATACCGCAACCAATAAATATTTGCTAAGCTAAACTCAGCTTTGCCGCAGGGAACTTCAATTGACAGGTTTAGTTTTTGAACTTGTTTTATTCTTAAAAATACGCTAAACCACAAGTTCTCATAAATCAACATGAATTATTTATGATAGAATCTATATCTCAAAACAATAATTCTGGAGATATTAGTTTTGTATATTTATAAGGCTGGAGTTGTTGGTGCGGGGTCTATGGGAGGAGGCATTGCCCAGATTATCAGTTATTCAGGCCTTCCTGTGGTTATTAAGGATATTAATGAAGAGAGAGCAAAAACAGGCCTGGAGGCTGCCCAAAAGATATACCAATCAAGGGTCGATAAAGGAAAAATGACACCTGATGATATGGTTAAAAAAATGGCGTTGATTTCCATCGCAATAGATTATACGGATTTTTCAGATGTGGATATCGTTATAGAAGCTGTTCCAGAAAACATTGATATAAAAAAGAAAGTTTTTAAAGAATTAGGCGAATCATGCCCGGAAACAACTATTCTGACGTCCAATACATCGGCTCTTTCCATTTCTGAATTAGGATCTGTTACTAAAAAGCCGGATAAAGTCGTTGGAATGCATTTCTTTAATCCCGCCCACGTTATGAAATTGATAGAGGTTATTCCAGGGCTCCAGACTTCGGATGAAACAGTTGATGATGTAGTCTCTTTTTCAGAATCATTGAGAAAGATTCCTGTGAGAGTAAACGAGTGTGCTGGTTTTTTGGTCAACCGAATTCTAATGTCTTATATTAATGAAGCATTTTATGCCTTACAGGAAAGCGCTGCTAGTGCAAAAGAAATTGACGAGGCAATAGTCTCTTTTGGCATGCCGATGGGTCCCTTTACTTTAGTGGATATGCTTGGTCTGGATGTGGCTGATTCCGTAGCCGACATTTTATACAACAGTTATGGTGAAAGAATGAAACCAGCAGCATTGATAAAAAAAATCGCAGCGTCAGGTCGGTTAGGAACCAAAAGCGGGAAAGGAATTTACAATTATTCAAACGAAGAAAAAGACGATTCTTTTTTGGAAAATATAATCAAAAAAACTCAAAAAGAAACAGGGGTTTCCAATACAGAATTTTCTGTTCATCGACTTTTGCTCCCAATGATTAATGAAGCGGCCGTCTCTTTCCAGGAGGGGGTTTCTTCTTTAAGTGATATTGATATTGCCATGTTGGCCGGCACCGGTTTTCCGCAGGACAAAGGCGGACCACTTCATTACGCCGATACACAGGGACTCGATAATATACTGAAGGAAATGGAAAAGTTTAGCTCTACATTCGGACAACGGTTTTGGCCTGTTCCCATCCTCAAAAGATATGTTGCCGCCGGATGCTTGGGAGTTAAGGCTAAAAAAGGTTTTTTTGATTATTTATGAATGCTTTGCCACCAAGACACCAAGTTACAAAGGAATTACTATCTAAATCTTCGTGACTTTGTGGCAGAATAGTTTCAATTAATTTTAATAAAAAATGTTTAAAAATTTCTTTATACATTTGGAACAGTTTGAAGCAGGAAATATTTTCCAGGATTGTGAATTCCTCTGGTCTCCTCTGAAAAAAATAGAATCCTTTATTCAGAAAAAAGTTTTGGGAAGAGATGCAAATTCCAGACTTCCGGAGGGGTTTGAATTGCAGACATTGTCAGAAGACTCCTCTTCAAAATTAATATTTGTTAATAAGTTCTTAAAACTGCAGGAACCGTTTATTTCTCGGGAAATGAATATTTTTATTGAGGAAGGCGTAATTCTGGAACCAACCGCAATTATTAAACATCATGTTTACTTTGGTAAGAATACAGAGGTTAGACAGGGAGCTTATATTCGCGGAAATGTTATTGTTGGAGAAAGTTGCGTTGTAGGGCATACGACAGAAATTAAAAACGCTATTATAATGAACCATTCTGAAGCCGGGCATTTTGCCTACATCGGTAATTCTATTATCGGTTCTTATGTAAACCTGGGTGCCGGAGTTAAGCTTGCAAACCTTCAGTTTCGGACAGAAGAAGAAAAGACCAAAGGTTTTATCAGGGAAATTAAAATAAATATTGGCAGAAAGATAATTCCAACACAGATGGGAAAATTAGGGGCTATGATTGGTGATTTCGGAGAAATAGGCTGTAATGCCGTCACCTGCCCAGGCACTTTGCTGGAAAGCAATGTACGAATATATCCGAACATCACCATCTCAAAAGGTTTATATAAAGCAGGCACCTCTATTCAAACACAAAAAAAGGCTGCTCGCTGACAATACTTGAAAAAAAAGATGTTACGCTCTCCGAGAGTTATAATATTAATAATACTTTTAGTAGTTTTTGCCGGTTGTAACCGATCTGAAGGAGACCCATTCAGTTGGAAATCTGAATGGTCAAAGACCAATTTCGGAAAAACTTCTATAAATTTTTCGGAAATTTTATCAGGAGGTCCGCCAAAAGACGGCATCCCGTCAATTGATAAACCATCTTTTGTTTCATTCTCCAACGCCGATAAGTGGCTCAAAGACAATGAGCCGATAGTAGCTGTTGAAATAAATGGTAATGCTAAAGCATATCCCATACAGATCATAATCTGGCACGAAATTGTAAATGACGAAATTAAAGGAACCCCTTTAACAGTAACTTTCTGCCCTCTTTGCAACTCCTCTATTGTATTTGACCGTCGCCTTGAATTTAACGGTAAGTCCTACCTTTTTGATTTCGGCACTACAGGGAAGCTGCGTAACAGCGATCTGGTCATGTATGACCGTCAAACCGAAACATGGTGGCAGCAGTTTGTGGGAACAGGCATTGTGGGTGACCTAACAGACGCAAAGTTAAAAGTACTTCCTTCTTTTATCATTTCTTACGCAAACTTCAAAGAAAGTTATCCAAACGGCAAAGTGCTTTCAAAAAAAACCGGATACCTTAGAAGTTACGGGAAGAACCCTTATGTGGGCTACGATGATATAAATAATACACCCTTTCTCTTGCAGAATGCACCGGATAATCGCTTACCTCCTATGGAACGAATCATCAATGTTTCTCTAAACGGTATTAACAAAGTCTATACGTTTTCCACAATAGAAAGAGAAAAGGTTATCCATGACAAAGTTGGAAAAACCGATTTGGTTATTTTCCATCTGCCCGGAACATCGTCCGCCTTAGATAAAGCGTCCATAGCAGGCTCACGTGATATAGGCGCGGCAACGGTCTTTGAGTCCAGGCTGCATGGAAAACAACTGTCTTTCAAGAGAAAAGATGGGGTTTTTGTGGACGAACAGACAAAATCTCTTTGGAACATAACCGGCAAAGCAATAAAAGGTTCTCTTACAGGGAAACAGTTAAATCCGATTATTCATGGAAATCATTTTGCCTTTGCATGGTTGGCATTCATACCGGATAGCCAGATTTATGGTAAAGAGTAGGGTATAAGTTTTTAGTGTCGTACTTCGGCAAGCTTAGCATGACATACTTTTTTAGCACTAACGTATGTCACGCTGATCATGTAACCCCGCTGGTCCCAGCAGTTCAAAAGGATGATCCCGTCAGAAGAAAAGCGTAGAACGCTGCTTTATAACAGTTACAAAGATATATAGAAGATTTATATTTTTTAATTAACCGCTAAACGATAATTGCTCATGAGCCTTGCGCAGCATTGAGGCAACAGGCAGTTCATAAGGGCATGCCTTTTCGCAAGATGTGTCCGCGCAGGTAAAGCAACCGTCCGCTTTTTGTTTTAATGAAGCATAACCTTCCATGGCTCTTTTTTCCATTCCGTAGTCCTGGAAATACATCTGGTATCTTAGAATTGTAGCGATATTAACTTTTGAAGAGCAACTTTCAAGACAGTCTCCGCAGCCGGTCCTACAATATTTACTTGAATAGAATTTCGCGTAACGGTCTAATACTGCCTGGGATGATACCGTGAATTCTTTACCGGACGCCTGAACATAATGGTTTAGCTGATCGGTTGCAGTAATTGTGACAATCAGACCATCCACTTCCGGATGTTTTAATACCCATTTGAACGCGGCATGTGGAAAACTGTCACCCCCGGTGTTTAGTTTCATGTCCTTGGCGCCGGCCAATGTTTTCATGGCAATAACTCCAACCTCTCTTTTTTTTGCTTCTTGAATGACTTCCGGAACCCGCGGAAATTTCATAAAATTAAACGCGGGCATAAGAATGTCGTAATGTCCGGATTTTACTGCGGAGAGTAACAGTGGTTCAAGGTTTTGTGGACCATGAGAGGATATCGCAAGAAACCTTATCTTTCCCGCTCTCTTTAAAGACTCAACCGCGGAAAGCATGTTTTCATCCAAGAGCCTTTGTCTCCCAAATTTTTTGCTTTCATCCTCGCCAATAGCATGAACAAAACAGACATCAAGGTAATCGGTGTTTAGTCGTGAAAGGCTTCCTTCTACTGCTTCAATATAATCTCTTTTGGGAGAACCAAGTGGAAGATGTCCCGGGTACGGTATCGGCTTGCAGAATTTAGACGCTATAATCATCCGGTCCCGTATTTTGAACTTTTTAACAGCTTCTCCCAAAATGCTCTCACTTGGTCCATAATCAGGGGACGTATCGAAATAATTAATTCCTCTGTTTATCGCCCGTGCAATCAATGAGGCAGAGGGAAGCTTGCCGCATCCAAAAGAGATATCGCTCATTTTTAAACCGGTTTTTCCGATTTCCTTATATTTTTCAATTCTCGCTTTCCCGTCGGCGGCATCACTATAGGATGGAATGCCCAAAACAGCTGTTCCGCCAATCAAGGCAGATGATTTTAGAAAATCGCGCCGCTTCATTAAGATTTTCCCCTTAGATTTGGTAGGTCCTAACTTAAATTACTATGGCAAACTGCCCCAATAATCCCTCCACAAGCTCTACCTTTTTCATTATTTTTTGCTTTTTCATGTAATCCCTTTACAAGAGCATTATATGAATCAATAATTTCTTGTAATTCTTTTTCATCAACCATAAAAATAGTAGAATTTACAAACTTAAAAAACTATCTACCAACCGTTAAGGTAACAATGAACCTGAACACGATTACAAATGCAGCTGCTCAGGCGTCCGCCACTTCTGACAGCTTAATATACAACCTATCCTAGTCATTCAAAGTTTGCTGCTGGATCTTTGGGATTATAGACGCATACAGAATTGGAAAGAAAATAGATAGGAAAGAATAAGAAAAGATTATCAATTATTACTTTTGCCATTCTGTATTAAATTCATGAATTCCATTCGGGTACGCTGGTCTTTCAGGAAAACGCCCAGCATTGAGCTGGTAATGACGACAGTATTTTGTTCTTCGATTCCACGCATCATCATGCATAAATGTTTGGCCTCAATAACCACGCCGATTCCCTGGGGTTTTAAGACTCCATCAAGAGTTTTCGCAATTTGCTGTGAAAGACGTTCCTGAACCTGAAGCCTCCTGGCGAGAACATCTACTATGCGCGGAATTTTACTGAGTCCAACTATTTTCTTGTTCGGAATGTAACCAACATGGCATTTTCCGTAAAAGGGAAGAAGATGATGTTCACAAAGAGAATATACATCAATATTCTTTACCAATACCATTTCATTATATTCCACGTCATATAACGCGTCATTCAGAATTTTATCAACATCCTGTTTATATCCTTTTGTTAAAAATTTCAATGATTTAGAGGCCCGCAGTGGTGTTTTGCGAAGACCCTCTCTGTCAGGATCTTCACCCATGCGTACAAGCAACTCACTGATTAAATCTTCCATGTTTTACCTTTCATTCGATAATAAATTAAAAAAAGCCAGTAAAAGTTTCCCGCAACAATAATAAACCATAGATAAAAATACAATTGATCTAACAGAGATGACAAAGAGATAAAAAATAATTGCATCCCCAACCCCAGGCAGCTTGTCATCGTTAATATTTTTTTGTTAAGATACCAGTTTGAAGGAGAATTATCAAAATATTTCAGACTCCATCGGTCTATTTTTATCATGATTCGGTCCTGCCAGCCAAAAAGCAGAAGAAAAAGTTTTTGAAGAATCATTAAAATTTTCTGTTTATAAGGATCACTGTATACAGTATTGTCTTCTTCCCGCACAGTTTCATCCACTCTACTCGCAGTCTGTTTATTTACGTTATGCGCGTAACTCACAGTATAAAAAACATAATAGGAACACTGTAATTGTGAGCTTAAAAAAGCAAGAGAGGAAAGAACCCAAATTCCGGCCGGGAAATTTTGGCTTTCCAAATGAAAACCAATGGCAATAAAGAACGCAAGGTTCGTAGTAAAATCAACAATGGAATCCAGAAATCTTCCAATGCGTGATGGGGTATTTCTCGCCCTTGCTAAGTGGCCATCAACTGTATCCAAAATATTTTTAATTTGAATTAATATGGCGCCAGCACACAAATATAAATATTCTTGCCGTGCGAGAAAGAATGCCGCAACAATGCCAAAAACAAGCGCAATAATCGTAACCTGAGGAGGCGTGATAGGGGTGTTATATATCCATCTGACAATTTTTAGAGCCGGCCTTTTTCCCCAAATGGCACTGACATCAAAAAAATCTTTGGCTGGGTTGAATTTTTCAGCAGCCTGCTCAATGGAAAATATATCTTTTTTCAATCTACTTTTAAAAAAATTGGTGCCACGGTTAAAATAACCGTAACACCGATAATAACTGAAAAGGGAAAAAATTCTATGACCGTTTTTCCATGCCTGCCGGTTGCCTGGTTACCTGCTGTGCTATAAGCCCACCTTCTCCATTATCTATCAGGTCGTGCCATACATTTGCAGGGGCTAAGAATGTAGAACCGGTTTTAACCTCAAGCATTTCTTCACCACCGTTATCAAGCTTAAAGGTACCGACACCGGCAATTACTGTAAATATCTGATCTCCGCTTGGATGACGATGATATCCCAGTGATTGCCCTCCTTTGAAGTAATAAACATCAAGGGTAAGGCTGTCTGTTTTTGTAAGATTAACCTTGTTTACCGCATCATTTGTTACAGCTTTTTTTTCGTTAATATTCGCGCTTTGAATTGCCATACAGTATCCCTCCAACAAACGTTAATAAATAAAACCGAATTTACTATTTTATCTATAAAAAAAATCAACAGTAATTTCATATTACTTTTTTAGACAAATAACAGTTAAAAAGGATTCTTATAGTTTTTTTGTTTTTGCTCTTTTTTTTCTTTCTGCCTTGGAAAGTTTTTTAGGGTTCCCTCGTTTTTTAGTAGAAATTTCTCTCTCCTCGTAATCCTCTTCGTCATAACCTTTCATTTGATAAAATAAAGCCTCCTCAATTTTTTTCTCAAACTCCGATGAGGAGACAGAAACCGTGTTGTGTTTTTCAGCAAAATCCCTGATTTCTCTATCGGACGAAACCACAATGACCTCTTCTGAAGAATTTGCAATTATATGTTTAATTACTTCATCCGCTTTTTCTCCAAGTTTTGAATAAATGATTTTAATTCCTTTTATTATTTCCTGATTTTGAGTTGGCATGCCTCCTTTCCAACCATCAAAAACAATGGCAAGAGATACGTTCTTTTGCCTTTTGTAACGACTGAGCTTTTCTATAAGTCTGTTTCTTGCGTTTTCCAAAAGTTCTTCACGCCGGACGCTCAGCTGAGGGAAAACATGCAATAGATTATAACCATCAACAATGACTTTTGGAGGCATGTTTACCTGAAAGTGATTAGCGAGCTCATTCCTCGCAACTTGCAGAGCTAAGCTGAGCTTTGCTGCGGGGTTAGCGAGCGAACTTAAAATAAAATCATACTCTACATTGATTTCGACCATCCATAGCAACCCTTCGAGTGGTTTTTAAAAAGCCATCCAATTTTACTATCATAGTAAAATTGTAAGGATTCCTCGTAGCTTGCTGCGGGGAGTTTCAATCCGTTGGTAAAAAAAATCTGAATTTTATTGCCGGAAAAAACCAAACTATAAATTCCCTGTGATTGGGCGAATAATAATATCCTCAATCAGTGTTTTTTTCGGCTGTTTACAAGCTAAGATCACTGTCTGAGCAATATCTTCAGGCAACATCATTTTAGAATGATCAAAATCTCCTTCTATATTATTCCAAATAGGCGTATCAACTGCCCCGGGGAGTATGGCCGTTACTTTGACGTTATGTTCTCTTGCTTCCTCTCTCGTAACAGCAGAAAGACCCATCATACCATATTTAGAGGCACAATAACCCGAGGCATTGGGAAACGGTTGGATGCCTGCTACAGAAACAATATTTACTATATGCCCCTCTTTTTGTTCTATCATGGTAGGCAACACCGCTTTAGTACATAAAAACGCACCTTTTAGATTTATATTTATCATCCGATCCCAATCGTCCATGGAAGTTTCCACAAGGGGCATAAACCTGGCCACACCAGCATTGTTTACCAGAATATTAATATCACCTAATGTTTTTTTAATTTTTTTTACAGTGCTCTTCATATCAGCTTCAGAAGAGACGTCACACGGAAACGGACATGCTGTGCCCCCGTTTTTATTAATAGATTCTGAAACGGATTTAATTTCATTAGCAGTTCGAGAAGATAAGGCAAGCATGGTTTTTTCTTTTCCAAAGGCTACTGCAATGGCTTTCCCAATGCCGCGCCCCGCTCCTGTCACCCAAACAACTTTATTTTCCAGAGAATTCATTCTATAAGTTTAAATTGATAACTGAAACCACAGAGTGGCCAGGGCCACAGCCACAATTCGGTAAGGAAAGCCGTCCGAAGGGTTGGGGCCATTGATGGCACAGCTAAGCCCAGCTTTGCCAATAATCAAATAGGGCTACCGCCCAATCTGCTAATAAAAATTATTTTAAGAAACCACAATTTTACAAATTTGTAGTACACAGATTACACTGATTAAATATGACAATTAAAGTCATAAAAAATCTGCATTCATCTGCGTCAAAAAAAAATAAATCTTATTCGCCTCTATATACGACAATATTGTTTTCTGTTTCGTAAAGCTTTAATTCATATAATTCAGTATTGTTTTCCAAGAGGGCTTTTTTAAGAATTTTCCAGAATTGTATTACTAAATTTTCTGCAGTTGGTATAATATCACTCATAAAATCCACGTCTTTGTTAAGGTATTTATGATCAACTTTTTCTATTATATTTTCAGTAATAATTTTTTTTAAATCTTTTAGGTCAATAACCATCCCGGTTTTATCAGGCACATTACCTCTGACAGTGACTTCCAGCACGTAGTTATGACCATGGCCGTTTGGGTTATTACACTCCCCATAAATATATTTATTTTCCTTATCGCTAAGTTTTAGATTATGCAGGCGGTGGGCGGCACTAAAAGTAGCTCTTCGGGTTATATATAGCATGTTAAATCTATATTACGAAAAAAAATGCCTGATTGCTAAAAATATTTATATCATGATATAAAAAACTATGCAAAAAGACGAAATATACAAAAGAAAATTAAAAAAAATCTCTACCTTTAGATTTAATAAAGAAGTAGCCTGTGCATTTGATGATATGGTTAACCGGTCAGTTCCCCTTTACAAAGGGTTGCAAAATCTGTTAGCAAAATTAGCGGTTCATTTCCATAAACCGGATAAAATAATATACGATTTAGGCTGTGCTACAGGAGAAACATTATATAAAATTGCTAAAAATAAACCCAAGAAAGTAGAAATAAGAATGGTTGGCATGGATTTATCACCTCATATGCTAAAAGTAGCGCAATATAAGTGCTCTAATTTTCCAGAAATCAATTTTGTAGAAGAGGATACTCTCAAGGCAGATATCGTTAATCCGGGAGTTGTAATTTTGACATATGTTTTACATTTCTTTGAAATAAAAAAACGAAAAGCCCTTCTATCAAAAATTTTTAATAGCCTTGAAACCGGCGGTGTTGCTTTAATAAGTGAAAAAATCCATTGTAACGAGCTCGAAAAAGATTTTATGAAGCTTCATGACCTTTTTAAAATTGAACATAGATATTCCAAATTGGAAATTAAACAAAAGAAAAAGGCCCTTGAAAAATCATTAACCCCTTTATCTTATGAAGAAAATAAAAAAATGATTCATGATTGCGGTTTCCAGACTGTTGAAACTTTCTTTCAGTGTTTGAATTTTTGCGGGTTTATTGCGATTAAATGAAATTAAAAAACGGATACATCCCTGAGAACTCAATATTCATAACAAAAGATCCGCGTAAAAACCGATGGGCAATTCCATTTCACTATGAGGCCGTAAATGTTAGAGCACAAACCCTGCTTGATGAAAATATAGAGCATATAAAAGGAAAACGAATACTGGACTTAGGTTGTCACTTTGGAACTTTTTCCTACATTGCGCTGCAATTAGGGGCTGAGTTTGTGCTGGGTGTGGACAGTTCAGCAGATTTGATAAAGCAGGCTAAAGAAATGTTTACAGCATCGTCAGTACCCGAAGATAAATATGGTTTTATTATTCAAGATGTTATTAAGTATCTTGAAAATCTATCTGAGAAGTCCTTTGATACTATACTTTGTTTCGGGCTTTTATACTACATCCCAGATAATTACCATTTTCTAAAATTACTCAAAAAAGCAGCTAAAGATGCAATTATTATAGACACCTTTACAGCATATTATTCGCTTATTCAGGGGAAGGACGCTGTTGAAGCTAATTCAATCATTAAAGACGATATATTTAAGCTGCCTGTCATGATGCATTCATTAACTCAGGCCAAGAAAAAATATTACAGCCTCCCTGGGAGTTTTAAAGGCCAAAACAAAAAGCTCAGTTTTTTATCATGCCCGACAATTCCGTTGCTGGAACTATATTTCAAATCCCTTGGTTTTAAGTTTAGACAGTTGGATTGGTCTCAGTACCTGAAAAACCCACAAAAAAACTGGCAGGATCTGACCTCATCACAAGGGAAAATTGACTCCCACTGGACCGATCTTTACAGCACTGATGTCAGGGTGAGTTATTTGCTGAATTTGTAACTTTTTTATCTATAAATTCCCTGATTTTTTTCTCAAAAACTTCCCGGTCAAATTTCAAAGTATGATTCCTGATTTTTTTGCTATCAAATTTATTTTCAATTTTTTCAAATTGTTGAACTGCCTCAACCAAGGCATCTGCAGTTTGTTTTTCAAAAAATAGTCCCGTTGGGGAGTTATTTTCATTAGTGAGAGGAATGACAGTTTCCAATGCTCCCCCTTTACCAAAAGCTATTACAGGTCTACCTGAAGCCATAGCCTCTATCGGAGTTATTCCAAGGTCCTCCTCCCCTGGAAAGATAAAAGCCTTGCATTTTGAATAATAATGTTTTATTCCCTCTTTTTTAATGTCTCCGAGAAATTCTATATTCGGTCCTGCTATCTTGCGCAACTGTTTTTCACACTGCCCACTACCGATAATTTTAAGCGGATATCCCAATCGGTTAAAAGCTTTTATTGCCAGATCAATTCTTTTGTACGGCGCAAAGGCAGAAACCACTAAATAATAATCATCTACGCTGTCAGAAATTTCAAAAAAATTCGTGTTTACAGGGGGATAAATAACAACTGAGTTGCGGTTATATATTCTTTTGATACGTTCTGAGACATTTTTAGAATTTGCAATAAAATAATCTACCTTCTCTGAAGTCTTTACATCCCAGTTTTGCAGATATTTTTTTACAAAGGGAAAAATAAACCTTGTAACCGGGCCGGCATTTGTCTTTGAAAAGTATTGTGATGATAAATCCCAGATATACCTCATTGGAGTGTGGCAGTAACAAATATGGAGGGAATTGTTGTCGGTTTTTATTCCTTTTGCAACACAATGACTGCTGCTTAAAATTAGGTCATAGCCTTTTAATTCGAATTGTTCTATGGCCGTCGGCATAATCGGCAGAAAATAGCGGTAATATTTATCTACAAATGGAAAAATCTGGAGATTTGAGGTGCGGATATCTGTTTTTTTTAAGGAAGGCGGCAGAATATTTTTTTTGCAGATTAAGGTATAAAGATGCGCGTCAGAGAATATATCGCAGAAAACTTCAAGGCATTTTTCCCCGCCTCGCATTCCGGTTAGCCAGTCATGTACAAGAGCTACTTTCAAAGCGTTTTATTTTATTGCTTTCAAGAGAAAAAAACAAAAATCACTCGTTTGGCTTATTGTAATAAGTACGAAGTAGTAATATTCGTTTTTTGATGAAATATCAAAGTTATTCTTAGTACAATAGAGACCTAATAGTTATACCATGTAATTTCGGTTGTTACGGAATTAAATGTGACAGATTCGACTTTAGATGAGTAAATTGAAATAATTCGAGTATTTGCTCAAGAAAGCCAGGAGCTAATTGACCAATTGGAACCCTATATTAATGAGTGAGGAAAAAAACAAGGGTCTAAAGACAATAAATTATATCTACGGTTTTTTTCATTCCATTAAAGGGGGCGCCAGTTTTATGGGCTAAGGCCATTCTTTTTCAGAAAGATTTCGCTTCAAATTAATTTCTATTTTTTCATACCCATCCATTTTTATTTTCCTCCACATCATTCGCATGATTTATTTGGGCAATTAGAGTTTAATAACTTAATGGCTTTTTTAAAATTTTTTGAGCTTCTTCTACTTATGCTGACACCAATACCGCTCTGGTTAAAAAAGCCGATAGAGCCCTTTATAAAGCAAAAAAAGCAGGAAAAAACAGGGTTGCCGTCTTTGAGTAAGATTTATAATATTGACCTCCTAAATTCAATATGATATAAATTTTTCCTCCCCCTTAGTATTTTTGCCAAGGTTTTTATGAAAATTCACGAATATCAAGGAAAAAAAATTTTAAAAAAATATGGGGTTCCGGTTCCAGAAGGGGCTGTGGCTGACAACCCGCTTGATGCAAAAAAAATAGCGGAGTCTCTTGGAAGTACAGTTGTTGTTAAGGCCCAGATACATGCCGGTGGAAGGGGAAAAGGAGGCGGAGTTAAAGTTGTCAAAGACCCGGAAGAAGCGGAAAAAGCTGCTGAAAAAATATTAGGGATGAATTTGGTTACTCATCAGACAGGGCCGGAAGGTCGTCAGGTTAAAAAAGTTTTAATTGAAGAAGGAATGGAAATTAAAAAGGAACTATACCTTGGAATTACCATTGATAGAGCATCTTCAAAACCAGTTATTATGGCAAGCAAAGCGGGCGGCGTGGAAATAGAAGAAGTTGCCAAAAAAACCCCTGAAAGAATATTAAAAGAAACTGTCGATCCTGCGCTCGGGATTTTACCTTATCAGGCAAGAAAGCTCGTATTTGGATTAAATACCGAACCGGGGCATGTTAGAGAGATGACTTCATTTATCATTAAACTTTATAATGCCTTCAAAGGGGAAGATTGTTCTCTGGCTGAAATAAATCCGCTGGTAATTACAGGGGATAACAGAGTTTTAGCCCTGGACGCAAAAATTAGTTTCGACGATAATGCGCTCTATCGTCATAAAGATATACTGGAATTAAGAGACTTGGACGAAGAAGAAGAACTGGAAGTTGAAGCTTCAAAGTTTAATTTGAATTATATTAAACTCGACGGCAATATTGGGTGTATGGTGAACGGCGCTGGTCTTGCGATGTCTACTATGGATATTATCAAGCTGGCAGGCGGTGAGCCAGCTAATTTTCTTGACGTAGGCGGAGGCGCTAATGAGGAAATGATTGAAAACGCCTTTCGCATACTCTTATCCGATAAAAATGTGAAAGGCGTATTAATAAATATCTTTGGTGGTATCTTAAGATGCGACACCTTAGCTAAGGGAATTGTTCAGGCGGCGAAGCACCTAAATATTCAAATTCCAGTTGTCGTCCGAATGGAAGGAACCAATGTTAAGGAAGGAAAAGAAATTTTAAAAGCCTCCGGTTTAGCACTTATTTCTGAAAGTGGTATGAAAAACGCTGCTGAAAAAATTGTAAAGGAAATTAGCAGTTAACAATTGTCAATTATCAGTTATTAATTAACAGTACTCATACTGTCATTCGCAAGAAGGCGGGAATCTAAAATGGATTCCCAATAAAGTTGAGAGTGATAATGCTGACTACTGAAAGCCATTAAAAATGTCTATTTTAATTTTTAAAAATACAAAACTGCTTGTCCAGGGAATTACAGGAAATGAAGGAACTTTTCATACCAAGCAAGCCATAGCATACGGCACAAATGTTGTCGCTGGAGTCACACCCGGTAAAGGGGGTCAAAAAGTAGAGGGTGTTCCTGTTTTTAATACTGTTAAAGAAGCGGTTGACAAGACTTCTGCTGATGCCAGTGTTATTTTTGTTCCACCACCGTTTGCAGGAGATGCTATTATTGAAGCCACTGAGGCGGGAATAGGTCTGGTGGTTTGCATCACAGAAGGTATTCCAACTTTTGATATGATTAATGTTTATGGATACCTGAAGAACAATAATAATACAAGGTTAATCGGTCCTAATTGCCCGGGAATAATTTCACCCGGAAAAAGCAAAATAGGGATTATGCCCGGACACATCCACAAAGAAGGAAATGTTGGCGTTGTTTCCCGAAGCGGTACTTTAACGTATGAAGCTGTGGGTCAACTGACCGGTTTGAAAATCGGCCAGTCCACTTGCGTTGGAATCGGAGGAGATCCCATAATCGGGACAAATTTTATCGATTGCCTGGGGCTGTTTCAGGAAGACGATGATACAAAAGCAATTGTAATGATTGGCGAAATAGGCGGTACAGCAGAGGAGGAAGCAGCCCAATTTATTAAAGAAAATGTGAGCAAACCGGTTGTGGGATTTATTGCGGGTCAAACCGCTCCCCCCGGGAGGAGAATGGGACATGCGGGCGCCATCATAGCCGGAGGAAAAGGAACTGCGGCGGAAAAAATGGTTGCGATGTCTGATGCCGGTATTCATGTTTGCAAAAGCCCGGCAGAAATAGGACAAACCATTCAGTCTGTGTTAAAATCAGCTTAATTAGGCATCAGAGATCAGTTGTCAGAATTTTTTTTTC
This sequence comes from uncultured Nitrospirota bacterium, assembly GCA_913051775.1. Lineage (GTDB taxonomy): Bacteria > Nitrospinota > Nitrospinia > CAJXCL01 > CAJXCL01 > CAJXCL01. Next base: position 17,484 of record CAJXCL010000039.1, read on the forward strand.
AAACTGTTCCCTTATCCCTGAAAGCTATTGTGATTTGAAATAAAAAATACAGCGACTAAGTAATCTATTTTTTCGATCAAATTATTTTTTTATAATACAAGGAGGTTTTTATTGTCTACTAAAGATGATCTTACTATTCGAATTGGAGGCGAAGGGGGTGAAGGTATTATCAGTTCAGGAGATATCTTGACCCAAGCGGCAACACGGGCAGGTTTGAATGTTTTGACCTTCAAAACTTTTCCTGCTGAAATCAAGGGTGGGTACGCAATGTACCAGGTTAGGCTGTCAAACGAAAAAATTATCTCAACGGGAGATGGTTTTAATGTCTTCGTGGCATTTAATGAAGAGGCCTACAAGGTTAATAAGAAAAAGCTCACAGAAGGAACGGTGTTTGTTTATGACGGCAACGGAACTGGCGGGTTCGAACCGGGAGACCTCCCCGGAGTAGTAAGTTATGCCATCCCCATGTCAAAAATAGCCAAAGAGGATCTTGGCACTTACCGTTCAAAAAACATGGTGGCTTTAGGCGCTATTGCACACCTGTTTTCTATTTCTTTTAAAAGCCTGGAAGAAATTGTTACAAACAAATTTAAAAGAAAAGGGGACGATGTTGTAAGTGTAAATATAAAAGCTTTGCACGCGGGGAAGGACTATGTTGAAAAAGAATTAAAGAAAAAGGATGCCATAGAGCTTTCTTCTGTTGAAGCAAAAGATGATATTATCGTTATAGATGGAAATGAAGCGATAGGGCTTGGAGCGCTTCTTGCGGGGTGCAATTTCTTTTCCTGCTATCCCATAACACCGGCAACCGATGTTGCCAACTGGTTGTCCAAATTTATGCCTAAAGTAAAAGGAACCTTAATCCAAGCGGAAGATGAAATAGCTTCACTGGGCAATGTTCTCGGCGCTGCTTATGCCGGGG
>CAJXCL010000040.1 GCA_913051775.1 uncultured Nitrospirota bacterium
CTTCGACCCACGCCTTAAAAGGGCGTTGCTCTACCAACTGAGCTAGCGGCCCACAGCAATCAGACTAAAACCACTCAATCTATCAAATCATTCGATTATTGTCAACGAGAATTACTGCAAAATTTCTACTATACACGGTTTGTCTTTTTCAATATCTATAGTCTTTAATAATATTATGATATAAGTTATGATGTACTTTCTATTTTAAATATACAAAATGTTATAAGAAATTATGGGAGGAGGCTTAAGATTGCCCGCCTGAATACAGAAGCAAAAAGCAAAGTAACTCAGGGATAGGTGAATCGGGTAGAAATCTCCGATGAGGGCAAACGGCTGTTGGATTAGAAACCTCAAACAACTACTCCTAATATGAATACACCTGTGAAATAAACTTTTGGGACGAATGATAACTTAAAAACCGTTGAAGATGAGGACTTCAATTTTTGGCTAAGAGTTAACCTGTACCTTCATCAAATCTTCCGCTAAAACCACTTCTCCGGAGTAAGTCTTTCGGCATTCCGCGATTAAATCGTATTTTTCACAAAGGGGATAAAAGTGAGTGAGAATAAGTTTTTTACACTTTGATTTAGCGGCGATTTTCCCAGCAACGGAAGGCGAGAGATGCCCGTCTGTTTTTTGTTCATCAGGGAAAGAACATTCTAAAACAAGGATATCCGCATTCTTCCCAAGCGAAATTATACTTTCACAATAATCTGTATCTCCCGATAAAACAATGCTTTGGTCCTCGGATGACTCAAGCCTATAACTAACGCTCTCTTTGCAGTGTGCAGGCTGTCGTGTTGAAACCCTAAGATTTCCGATGCGTATTGTTTCATCTACAAGTTCTTTTAAGTCAAGTTTATAATTATCAGCGTTAAGCCACTTCTCAAAAACCTGCGTTAATTGATTGAAGAATTTAATAAACCCTTCTCCACCAATAATTAGCAAGTCCTTTTGCCTTGGGAGGTCTCCATACCTGCAGGTAAAAAGAAAAGGAACGAGATCTGATATATGGTCGGGATGAACATGGGTATAACAAATAACATCCACATCACGGTAAGTTATCCCTGCTTTTAAAAGTCGTTCTAAGGTACCCGAACCGCTGTCAATTAAAATTATTTTCCCATCGACTTTTACAACCAGACCGGATGACCCTCTTTTCAGAGATGGGACACAGGTACCTGAACCTAAGATAATTAATTCCATAATTCAATGAAATAAAAAAACTAAAATCCCAAATTTTAAATGAATTTACAATATTAAAAATACAAAATCCAGTTTTTTTGATACGGCTTGTTTGGGATTTATTTATATTGAATGTTGCTATTTATTTATTTTTTGGTGCTTGAAATTTATGAATTTTTTTAGCGGGTATTAAGGAAAAGATTTGTGGAAGGTCTGCTCTTTATATTTCTGTATAATCTTTTCTGCTATCTCGTTTGTTTTTACTTCATAAGTTCCTTTATTTATGTCTTTCTTGTATTTTTTTACCATTTCCATCCTGATATCAGCATCAGGGCTGTTTTTCTGTGCCTTCGGTTTACTTAGATGAGAAGTACTTTTAGAAGATAGGGAGACTATGTCTTTTTCATTTTTAGATTTATTCTTTGTGGTTTCTACAGGATTGTCTTCTTTTTGCTTGCCGTGGTTCAGCTTATGCAATTTGTCTGCAAGTTCAACTTTTTTCATATTTTAATACCTTTTTTGTGTACAGGGGTTTCCTTTTTTTTATTATTGATAGGATAAACAGGATGGACTGGATTTATTTTGAAGTGCAATGACAAAGCTTAGCTCTGTCGCGTGTTATTGCGTTTATCTTGTTAATCCTCTTAATCTAGTCTAAAAAGTTCCACCGAAGGCGGTTAATTAAATGTATAGGAATTTCAATGTTTATTGCCATTCTATGAGTGAAACTAACACCTGACTGGTCTCTTATAGAATTATCACGGTTTAAAATGGAAAAATATTAATGCTTTTCACGCCTAATTTCTTCGATTTTTTTATCTTTTTCATCAAATAAGGCCTTTTTATCTTCATTAAATTCCTCTTTCAGTTCTTCTATTAGTGGAAGCGCGTCATCAGGGTTGCGAATTTTAGCTTTTTCTATTTTGCTCTGAAGCATGATTTCTCTTTCAGCTAATTTCGAGCTATAAAGCTTACGGATTTCATCAATCTCTTCTTTCTGACCCCTTGTCAAAGGCGCATTTTTCTCACCGGATTTACCTGTCATTGTTTCTGCTTTTTCCAATGAAATATCCAGTGCGCTTTTAATATCTCCCATTTTGTTTCCCCCCTCTTAAAAATTAACAATAAGTCTTAAAGCGGCTCCAGGTAAGATGATCCCATAGCATCCTGGAGTCTTTTTTTGAGATATGTGAATCTTTTATGAATATTTGCGTTTTTTATCGCGATTCCAATGGCTCTTTTGGTGCCTGTCAAAATAACTAAATCCTTTGCTCTTGTTATTCCCGTATATAAAAGGTTTCTCTGGAGCATGATGTAATGCTGAATCAAAACCGGCATTACAATAGCCGGATATTCATTCCCTTGGGATTTGTGGACAGAAATGGCATATGCCAGTGTCAGTTCATCTAACTCGCTGAATTCATATCTTACGTTCTTCATGTCAAACTGCACGGTCAAAAAATGATCTTCTAGGTTTATTTCCGCTACTTTTCCGATGTCGCCGTTAAACACTTCTTTATCGTAATTATTTCTGATCTGCATAACTTTATCGTTAAGCCTGAACATTCTGTCGCCACGTTTAAACTCCGGACCGGACGGATTAAGGCACTGTTGCAAAAACGAATTTAGGTTTATTGTTCCAATAACCCCTTTGTTCATAGGGCATATAACCTGTACATCATTTGCAGTTATATGGGAGAAATTTTCCGGTATCTTTTTTAAAAGCAGTTCTTTTATTAAATCCAAAATCTTTTCCGTATCTTCCTCCTGAAAAAGGAAAAAGTTATCGGCACGCTTTCTGCTTTTTTCAGAATAGAAGGGGGATTCTCCATTATTAATGCGGTGCGCGTTAACAACTATCTGGCTCTCCTGGGCCTGCCTGAATATTTCCTCAAGCCTCACTACATCAATCATCCCGGAATCAATAATATCATGCAGCACATTTCCCGCCCCTACAGATGGAAGCTGGTTGCTGTCTCCTATTAATACTAAAGTGCTTTGTGGTGGAACAGCCTTGAGCAAAGAGTACATTAAATGATTATCAATCATGGAAACTTCATCAATTATTATGATGTCCCCGTTTAAGGGGTTCTGCTCATCTCGCTGAAAACCTCCCTTTTTATAATTAAATTCTAATGACCGGTGTATGGTTCGTGCTTCCATTCCAGTTACTTCCGATAACCGCTTTGCCGCCCTCCCGGTGGGAGCGGCCAGCAATATTTTTGCGCCCCGTCGTCTAACAATTTCCACCAGAACTTTAACAATAGTTGTTTTCCCAGTTCCGGGACCCCCTGTAATAACCAGTATTTTACTTGTTGCCGCGGAGCAGACCGCCTTTCTTTGCAATTCGGATAGCCCAATCCCAAATTTTTTTTCCGCGAAACCAACCCCTTTTTCAAATCCTTTACCCCATGAACCGGCTGGTTCCTTTAACAAATCTTTCAATTTACTTGAGATACCGGTTTCCGATAAATAAGACTGCCAGAGATAAACTGCTTTCTCGTTAACCCGGGATGAATCAAAATCATCCGCAATATCCTCGATTATAATTTCCCTGATTTTGAATTTTTGTGCCACTGCTTTTACAACGATTTCCACGTCCACCTGCAACATATCAGAAGTTTTCTCAATCAGAGCGTCATAAGGATAAAACACATTTCCATCATTGCCTGCCTGTTTTAGCACGTACAAAACAGCAGATTCTGCCCTCAGCGGAGAATTTGGGTCAATTCCAAGACTGAACGCAATACGGTCCGCAACCTTAAACCCGATACCAAAAATATCCGAAGTCAATTGATAAGGATTTTTCTTAACCACCTCTATCGATTTCTTCTTATACTGCTTGTAAATCTTAGTGGCATAAGTGGCGCTGATGCCATGCCCCTGCAGAAATATCATAATAGACCGGATGCCGCGTTGCTCGTTCCATGCGCTTTTGATCATTTCAATCCTTTTTGGCCCTATTCCTTCCACTTCATTCAGTCGGGACAGGTTTTTGTCCATAACACTTAACGTATTTTTGCCGAACTTATCCACCAGCCTTGTAGCCGTAACCGGGCCGATGCCCTTAATCATGCCGGAAGACAGGTATTTTTTGATACCTGTTAAAGTGGTGGGTTCCATAGGAAGAACCATATCGATTTTAAACTGACGGCCGTAAGCCTTATGTTCTGTCCATTCCCCTTCAACCTTTAGCAATTCACCTGCTTTAGGGGAAACCAGGGTTCCTACAATTGTAACCGGACTTTCTTCTCCCTTAAGCTTTAACCGGGCGACAGTAAAGGCGTTGTCTTCGTTCGTATAAACAACCTTCTCCAATTCCCCTTCAATTGAGGTCTTCATGAAATTCACTATAATTATTGACACAATAGTAGTCAAGCGATAAAGAATTCTGGTTATAAGTAACTCCTATGGCGACAACGATTTTTTAAGAAAGGATCACTTGCTTTGAGTCCAGATTTACGTTACCCTCGTATATTGAAAAGGGCAATGCTTCATATTGATATTCTTGTTTTCTGTTAGTCCTTGTGCCTGCTTTGCTATGAACGATATTGATTACCAGCTTTATAAAAATTCTGAAAACTTTGGAATTGTGGTTTTTCCAAAGAATATTATATCTTCTGATCTTGACAGCTATGCAAAGGGCATGAATTTTGAGCCTGTTGAATCGGGAAAGGCCGTAAAACGGCGTGGAATTAAGGGGAAAGATGAAACATACATGATGCCCCAAGAGGTTCAGGAAAAGTACGACATAAAAAAATTTATTATTCTCCAGCTATTACCCAAAGATGATGAGATGAAGATCGCAATATATGATCCGGAATGGGGCTTAACGCTTGTGGAAACAAAATATTTATTAAAAGAAATTGTAGATAATATTCCTAAAACACTGGATGTTTTTAGAGGCGTTGATCAGAAGAATTAAATCTTTTGATAATTCTCAGGAGTTTGATTTCCCTGTGTGTGTGAAAAGTCGGTACTGTGTCGCGGGAGAAGGTATAGTTTAAAATATAACGATAGGGAGGTGTTTTTTTCTTATGCCAATGTATGAGTATGAATGTAAAAATTGCAAGACTACTACAGAGGTATTGCAAAGTGTAAACGACAAACCTTTAGAAAAATGCGAAAAATGCGGTGGAGAGGTGCAAAAAATTTATAATAAAATGACTTTTCACCTTAATGGTCCTGGATTTTATGCCACTGATAATAAAAGGAAGTACCTCAAATAAGTGATGAGGTGTTTTAAATCCCCTTCCTTCACCAAGCTCAGGATAGGCTTTTATAAAGAGGGGAAGTGTCCTTCGCATCTTGTCATTCTGAAGAGCCTGTCGTGAACACGGTCGAAGGAAGCGAATCGAATTTTGATACTAAATTAGTTTTATGAAAAATAAAAGTTTTTTCTTTTTTTCCCTTCTAATATTTTTGTTTTCTGTTAGTCCCTGTTTTGCGCAGAACGATATTGAATATCAGCTCCATAAAAATTATGAAAGCTATGGTATCGTAGTATTTCCAAAACGTATCTCCTCTCCCGAACTGGACACCTATATAAAGTCCATAGATTTTGAGCCTGTCGAATCCGGAAAAGCCGTGATGAGGTTTGGACCAAAAGGAGAAAATTCAACATACATGATGCCCCTGGAAGTTCAGAAGAAATACGACATAAAAAAATTTATTGTCGTCCAGGTTCTACCTGATCATAGGTTGATGATTGGAATATATGATCCGGAATGGGGCTTAACGCTTATTAGCACAATATATTCATTCGAAGAGGTTAAAAAAAATATTCCAAAAACACTGGACGTTTTTAGAGGTGCTAATAAGAAGAAGGAGATCTTTTTGGAACCGCAGTTTCCCAATTAAAAAGTTTAATATTTAAGAAATCTCTAAAAAATTAGGATACTGCGTCAGCTTTTTCATGCCTGTTTTTGTGACCAGCACCACATCTTCTATACGGACTCCTCCCATGCCAGGATAATAAAGCCCCGGTTCTACGGTGACTACATGGCCTGCTTTTAATATGCAGGATGTTATGCTGATACGAGGATGTTCATGGACATCAAGTCCAACCCCGTGTCCGGTGCCGTGAAAAAACCCTTCCATTCTTTTTTTCCCCTTGCGGGTGGGAAACCCTTTTTGTTTAAAAAAATCCTGAATTGCATTATGAACGTCCTTGCCGTCAACCTCGTCTTTGATTTTTTTTAAAGCTATTTGCTGTCCTTCCAAAACAGTTTGATACGCCTTTTTAAGCCTGGATGAAGCTTTTCCCTTTACTACTGTCCTGGACAAATCCCCGAAATATCCTGATTTTTGAGAGCAGGGGAAAATATCAAATATAATAGAGCTATTTGCCTGTAATGCTCCTGAACCTTCGTTATGAGGATCACAACACTGCTTTCCGCATGAAACAATGGTGTGGCTCGGGAGACAACCCGCTCTCATGATGGTGGAATTAACCTCTGCTTTTACCAGCTCGGATGTTAGTTTAATTTTATCGATATACAGAAAACCATCTTTACCGATAATAGATTTTTTAATCAAATTGATCCCGGTTTCCATCCCTTTTTCCGCCGCCTTTAACGATTCTTTTATATGCCTCACTTCCCGCGAAGATTTAAACTGACGGCATTCAAAAAAAGGATCCGGTTTGAAATGTACTTTGAGCTTCTTTTTTCTTAATCCATCAGCTATTTCAATGGGAAAGTCTGTTGGCACAAGAACAGAGGAGATTTTTCGTTTTTTGAAAATATGATTGATTATTTCTACTGTTCCTGGTTTTTTTATCTGTCTTTTTTTTAATTGATTTGTAATTTTAGTTAAAGAGAGGATATGGTTAACTGAAGCGGTTTTTTTTGCCCGGTCTATTTCCAGGTCGGAAAGGACCATATACGATTTATTTTTTATTTGAAAATAGATTGCCGGATCAGGAACAAAAAAACGGGTGGCATATAAGATATTCGCGTTGGTTTCACTGTCCGCCACCATGAGTAGCGCATCATATTTAATAACTGAATTTTTCATGATGAATTTTTAAAAGGTATTTATATTAAGAGGGCATCATTGCTTCAGCAATTATAATGAAAAAAGTTAATTCAATTGGTGAAACTGATATCTATATATATATTTAAAAAATTCATTACCTAGAGGCGCGCAATTTCACCAAATCTGCTGCGTTATCAAATACTTGAAGTAAAATAGTACGACTGCGTACTTGATGCCTAGCAGCTTCGGCAAACTTGTTCGTGCAAAACTCAGGTAATACATTTCGAAGTTTTCACAGGTTTTAATTATAACCATTTTATTAGCTTGCTCCAAGCAGATAGATGAAGCATCTTCTTGACATGATTACGATGTATCTTTAACATTAAACAATGAACAAACTAATTGTCCTCACCATTTTTTTTACCATGCACTTAACCGTTAGTTCGGAAGCGCGGGAAGTGAAAAAAAACGTGACAGTCACTCAGCTTAAAAATGGATTAAACCTTATACTTGTAGAAAATCATTCTTCCCCTATGATCGCTTCGGTAGTCACTGTAAATGCGGGATCTGTGAATGAAACCAAAGATGTCAATGGAATATCCCACATGCTGGAACATCTCCTTTTCAACGGTACGACGAGCAGAACCCAGGAGCAACTCTATAGTGATCAGGATTATTATGGAATTTATAATAACGCCCATACAGACAGGGATTACACCAATTACATTATGCTGGTGGAGAAGGATTTTATTGAAAAGGCTTTAGACATTCAGTCTGACATGCTTTTTCACTCCATCTTTCCGGAAGATAAATTTAAAAAAGAGAAAGGCATTATCCTTAACGAATTAGCGAGAAGCAGCGCTAATGATTATTACTGGGCTGATGAGTTTTTTAAGAGAAAATTTTTTCAGGGTACCCCTTACAACCTGACGATACTCGGAAACCCTTCCTCTATCAAGCAGATTACAAGAGAACAGGTCATTAAATTTTATCAAACTTTTTATAAACCGAATAATATGACAGCCCTTGTCATGGGTGATTTCGAGCCGGAAGCTATGACAGCTCTTTTTGAAAAATATTTTGGTTCTGTTAGTCCCGGTAAAATTCCGGAACCTGAAACCTATCAGATAAATTCATCAATTATCGGTAAAACATATTCTCAGAATATTCAATCAAAAAATATCTATCTTAATTTAGGAATTGCTGCGCCTGATGTTGGAGATCAGGACTTTTATGCCTTCGACCTTTTAACCAGAATATTAAATCTGCACCTGAAAGATAATCTGAATGAACGGCTGAAAAGAAAAAAAAACACTCAATTGCTGGGAATATCATCGAGTTTTAATTTTTCTAAATTTTTGTCTACTTTCACTGTTTCAGCTACTTTGTCTCCTGGTTCCGACGCCGAAGCAGTTAAAAGTGAAATTATAAGCTATCTAAAAGAGTTTAGTAGGGGAAAGTTCAAAGAGAATGAGATAAGGGGACTTATGACATCGCTAAATGTTAATGAACAGTTTTTATCTGAAAAACCGCATTACTATGGAATGATGAAAGGCCATTGGCTTGTCGCGGGAGGATGGGACTTTACCAGCAGTTATATAGATAATCTCGCAAAGGTATCTGTGCAAGAACTAAAAAGGGCAGGGGATGCCTACTTCAGTTACCCTCAATTTATTACAACTATTACCAGTCCCGGGGATCAAAAACCGGAGTTTGTCCCGCAAGAATACTATTCTCCAAGAACAGGAAAAATTAATTTTATAAAAGAGAGCGTTCTTTTAAACGAATTATGGGAAAAGGGAAATATTTCAAAGAAAATTGGCAGTAAAAGTAGAGAGAGAAAATCTTTAGAGCAAAGAAAATTATCAATTTCTAAAATCAGAGGTTTTGATAAAACCGTTTTAAATAATGGTCTTACTCTTTTAATCAATTCCAATCCTGATTCCACGGTTTTTGCCATTCATCTTTTAGCTAAAAACAGAACCGCTTTGGAGCCTGAGGGAAAAGAAGGGATAACAGATATTCTCCACAGGTTGATAGAAAAGAAAACCAGCACAAGAGATAAGAAGCAGATTAAGGACGCGCTTAACGATATAGGCGCTGCATTGAAAGTAAGAGACAACCCTTTTATTCCTTACGATGACTATTATACGTCACGGGAGTTTTCCTTTATCCGCTTTGAAACTATCGATAAGTATTACAAAGAGGCCCTTTACAATTTTTCCGATATTGTTTTAAACCCGTCTTTTTTAGAAGAAGATATTGAAGATGTTAAGGCAGAGGCGATAAACCTTATCAAGGAGGAAAGTGAAAATCCATCTAAAATAGCCAGTAACCTTCTATATGAGAGTTTATTTACCGGAAATCTCTTCTCACGAAGAATAAACGGAACGGAGAAATCGATTGAGTCTATTACAAGGCAGGATTTAGAGAAATTTTATAAATATTATTTTGCTCCAAATAATCTGATTATTTCCATAGCCACTTCTGTTGGAAGGGAACAGGTTTTAAAAGAATTCGAAATATATTTCAAAACACGTTCACCCTCAAAGGTTCCTCCTCTTTCTTCTGATGAATATCCTGATGTCTCAAAGGAAAAAACAATGCGGAAATCTTTGAATAAAACGCAATCTTATATCCGCTTAGGGGTCTTATTTAAAATGAATGAGGATGATGAAGCGGGGTTTCGAGTATTGGCGTCCATTCTATCGCAAAATTTATCTCAAAACCTTAGAGAAAAAAAAGGTCTGGCCTATTCTCTGGGAGCCGGATTTTCGATGCACAATAAATACGGTCTTTTTCAAATCGCTGTTGGAACAAGAGCAAAAACATTAGATGAGGCGGGAAAAGGCATCTATAATGAAATTGAACAAATTAAAAATAAAATGGTTTCTTCAAATAGACTGAATAAGCTCATTAATTCATATAATTCCAGGAGATTAATGCGTTCTTTAACCCGCATAAGTCAATGTTTTCAGGCAGGACTAAATGAGTTTTATGGAAGGCCTTTTAATCATAATGAAAAACTTTTACGTGAAATAAAAAAATTAAGCTCTGAAGAGGTTCAGCAAAAAGCCAGAAATTATTTAAAACGGGAAAATATGGTGAAGATTATTGTTAAATAGCGATTGTCAATAGCCACAAAGACACTAAAAAAAATTATTTCTTCGTGATCTGTGTCCCGTTGTTTGGAATTTGTGGTGAAAAAAATTAAGAAAACGATCAAATGAGTTCTGTTGTTTCAATAAAGAAAATACAATCCTATGATCAAAAAGCGGTATCCAATGCTGTTAAAAATGCAATCGATGATTTGGGAGGAATCAGGAGATTTGTAAAAAGAGGAGATACGGTTTTGCTGAAACCTAACCTGCTTTCAGCAAAAGTTCCCGAAGCTGCCGCTACAACACATCCCTCTATAGTGCAGGCTGCGGGGGAGATTGTAAAAGATTGTGGAGGGAAAATTATTATTGGGGATAGTCCCGCGATAGGAAGCTGGAGTAACATTACTAAAAAAACCGGGATGTCTCGAGTTGCTGACAGGCTGGGAGCTAGGCTTGTTCATTTTGATAAACCTGTTCAAATAAAAAAAAATGAAAGACATTTGTTTAAATTATTAAAAATTTCAAAGGATGTAATGGAAGCGGATGTGATCATCAACCTTCCCAAATTAAAAACCCACACGCAGATGTATCTAACCCTTGGTGTGAAAAATATGTTTGGTTGTGTGGTCGGCAAAAAAAAACCGCAACTGCACATGGAAGCAGGAAAAGACTCCCGGCAATTTGCCAGAATGTTGGTAGAGATTTATGGCTCAATAGCTCCTGCTCTTACTATTATAGACGGCATTATCGGAATGGAAGGGAATGGGCCCGGAAGCGGAACTCCAAAACCAATAGGGCTTATCCTTGCTTCCAATGAAGCGGTTGCTATGGACAGAATAATTTGTGAAATTATAGGGGCTGAACCGGAAAAGCTGTTTATTCTTGCTGCTGCAAAAGAATTGGGATACGGGAATGCAGAATTAAATGAAATTCAGGTAAAAGGTGAAGACCTAAAAAATGTAAAAGTTGATTCGTTTAAGTTTCCTTCGTTGACCAGCGCGGAATTTGGTCCTCCTTTTTTGAGAAAATTTATTAAGGAGCTTGTAACCTCAAAACCAAAAGAAGACCATAATCAATGTACCTTATGCAATTTTTGTGCAGATGTATGCCCTCCAAAAATAATCAAAAAGAATGGGGACAGATTAAACTTTAACTACGATGATTGTATCCGCTGTTACTGTTGTATCGAAGTATGCCCGGAAGGGGCTATGAAAGTAAAACAAGGTCTGATAACAAGATTCTTAAATTGATAATTGAGTCCTCCCTGTAGCAAGCTACGAGGGATGCGCTTGCTAACACTTTCAAATAATGGGACGATAGTAACATGCGCACTGTTAAGATTTTTTTTAAATTCTTGGGAACTTCATAAGGGGAATTAGCGGTTTTTACATTTTCGTACAAGCCAAGGGTTTCAAGATGAGCTTTAATCTGTTCACGAACAATGAAATCCCCACTGGCAATAAAAATTTTTTTCTCTAAGAATGGGGAAACTTTTCCCCTGGCCTGCTTTAATTGCTTCTATTGCTGCAGAAGATCTTGGACCTCATCATGATGGCTTTTTTTATCGGGTCTCCAATCGCTTAATATAACAGATATCCTTAGAACAATTACCCGCTAAAAATAAGGAAGGATAACCCATAATTTATTGTTGGTTTTAGCATAATTATGGGTCTAATGAAAACTCCGGTAAATTTCTACCCCTCTGGAATTTGCGGCGTGTAAATAATATAAAGTAAAAGGTAGGTGATGGTGCTCGTAATGAGAAGAAGAAGGTACATTATCATGGTTAATTTTCCTAAAAGCCTGTGTCTTTTTGCACCATTCGTCAAGACTTTTTCCATAATTTTTTCAAAAGCAAAGACCAGAATAACAATTAGAAATCCAACCAAATAGACTATATAACACCTAAAGGAACTGCACCTGATAAAGGCTAACAACCCCAAAAGTGCCAGGATAGATAAGAGTGTTATGCAAAAATTTTTCGTTTTTACATGAAGAGCTTCTTCTTTAAGAAACCTTTTTCCGTTTTCCTTAACAGAAGCTCTGAAACCAAGGACTATCAAATAAATAGCTATTACAATACCAAAAGTGACGAGAAGAATATGGATAGTTATAGTAGGAGTGAAAATATTATTATATACCCAATCGGGTCCACCAAAACCCGATCTCCCTTCCAAAGCAAACACTCCAAGTTGACGGAACAAATAATAGGATGTAAAGTAAGCAAGCATTGTTATCATACCCCAGAGAGTCAGGCTATGGTGCACATTCCCTTTATGCTTCTTTCCCTGATACCAGCCTAAAAGAAAAAGTGCTGTGAATAAAACGGCCGAAATATAGCTCAAATCCGCACCCATGGTTCCATGGGTTCCTAAAAAGCCCTGTTTTGCGAGAAATTCTTTCATTTTTTGTCTCCTACCCTGACAGGATAAATAGGATGGTTAGGATAAGTCAAAACCAACTAAACCTTTTTCTTAATCAGAAGCCTGTAGTGTCCCGTATCAGTTTTTTCCGTTTCTAAAATTTCTTGCCCATCATTCTTCAAGCTGGTTGGGACATTTTTAATCGGCTCACCGTCATCAAGGAATAGCTCAAGAAATGTGCCAGTTTCCATTGTCTCAAGCTTAAGCTTTGCCTTTACGTAATTAAAAGGACACTTGACCCCCTTTAAATCTAACAGGACGGTTCCGGTTTTTGCCTCGGTCTTTGTAATCTTCTCTTCCTCCTGTTTTACTTTTTCCGTTTTAAACTGAAGGGAATCGTCCATTAAATTATATAAATCGGCAACAGCGCAAGTCAATTCCTTTATAGTCGCATAATTTTTTTTCAATGCTTCGTCTTTCAGGTCACCGTTTTTATATTCCGTTGCCATGTACATCATCTTACGAAATTTTTTGTCCACTAATTTTGTATTAATAAACAGGTCTTCAAAATACTCAAATATTTCAACATCATTTTTTGCTTCCGCTCCTCTCGTAACCAGTAGGGCATTGGATGAATGGTTAATAGCCTGATAGAGTTCTTTAGCAGGATTGCCGCCATTATTCATAGTTTCTTCTGCCTTGTTCATTGCGTGTTCTGCCTCTTTAAGATCGACTTCCATCATATCAAACACCCCTGCGCCGCACTCTCCTTCCCCGCGGCCCACAAGGGAAAACTCTTTATCTGCGCCCCAGTCAATATAATAGTCTTTATTTTCTTCGTAAGACGGAACGAATTTTTTCTCATCAATAATTTTTTTCAAAACGGATTTGCCTTCCTTCTCTATATACTCATAAAAGTCTCCATTCTGACCATTGGACGTGTAGTCTGTAAGAAACCCTGAAATAATAGAAGGTATGTCTTTAGAAGGAGCCATTCCGATACTCTCTCCCAGAGCGGTTTTTCCTTCCTTAACCCTTCCGCCTAATGTGATGATGTAATTCGGGATCATTTTCTCGCCGACTCTCCGGGCTGCTCCGAGAAAACCGATTTGCCCGATGGGGTCCTGACCGCAGGCGTTTGGGCATCCACTGATCTTTATATTGAGGTTGTTGATGGATTGTACCTTCTCGCCATTGTTTCTTAATTCTTTGCTTAAAGCGCCTGCCAGCCCTCTTGATAAACATATCCCTAACCTGCAGGTGGAAGCGCCGGCGCAGCAGGTAATATTTTCTATTGTATTTGCTCCAGGTTTGTTAAGACCTGTCTCCTTCAGTTTGTCGTAAAGAAGTTTTAGTTCGGACTTATGTATCCATCTAAAGGCAAGATTCTGGTCATGTGTTGATCGAATGGTGCCTTCCCTAAAATTGCCTGCCACACATGCCAGATTTTTCATTTGCTCTGCGGAAATATCCCCTAATTCAAGAAAAACCCTTACATAATAAAAATTGTTTTGTTTCTGGGCAAACGTGTTCTGTAAAAGCCAGCTTTTATAAGTTTCATCTTCAGCAGCACTGTCAGCTGCATCAGCAGACGGTGCTGAAGCCTCTGAAGGTTTACTGATTTCTCTAACTTCAAGCTTCACGCCTCCCTCTTTTTTCAGCTCTTTCAGCTCATTCTTGTAAAGTTTAACAAACTCATCGTGCCCTATTTTATCAAACAAAAACCTTAGCCTTGCTTTATGTTTATTTTTTCGGTTTCCATGTTTATCAAAGACTCGTTTAATAGCTTCAGCAGTATTTCCGACATCATTTAGCGGAATAAAATCTTCCAGTTTTTCCGCTACTTTTGATTTTGCTCCCATGCCACCGGCCACATATACTCTGAACCCGTATTCATTTGTTCCATTAAAAGACCTTTCCGCTGCAATGAATCCGACATCATTCACAGTGGCATTGGAGCAATCATCGCCACAACCGGAAAACGCTATTTTAAATTTCCGGGGGAGGGTATAGGACTTCGGGTCTTTAATAAGGTGTTCCGTAAGCGCTATCGCAAAGGGTGATACATTAAAACATTCGGATTTACAAATGCCAGCTTCATAGCAGGCCGTAATGTTTCTAACCGTATTCCCCCCCCCGCCTTTCGTTGTCAGTCCTACCTTTAACAGTTCGAACATAACTTCCGGTGTGTCTTTTAGCTTCACCCAGTGCAGTTGTACATCTTGACGGGTCGTGATATGCAGGACACCATTCCCGTATTTTTTGCTTAATTCCGATGCCTTTTCCATTTGAACAGGGGTTATACCGCCTGCCGGTATCCTTATTCTCATCATAAAGGTATCATTAGCTCGCTGTTCATAAATACCTCGAGGAACCCTCTTGCCCCTGAATTGTGTGGGGTGAATTTCACCTTTTAAAAAGCTCTCAATTTCAGATTTGTACGCCTCAATATCCTTTTTCAGATCTTCAGGCAAATGATAAAAACTTTTCATCTAGCTTAACTCAATTCACTGTTCTTAATTGTTAGTAAAAGGCTGTCTGGCAATAATTATTTCTTTTGACTAGGACAGATAGCTGAAAGCTGACTACTGATAACCTACAAACAATCAGTATCAGTCAATTCCGCACGCAAGTCAAGCGCGGCAAGGGGATTAAGAAGGTTTAAACAGCACAGGAACCCTTGTGGGCTTATCTGTTGCTATGGCATTGAAATGTTCACAATAACCTCAACCGGATCCAAGCTACTAAAAGATTCCAAATATCAGCAATCAAAATACCAGTGATTCTTAACTTGCCTCACAATCAGGCAGATCATTATTGTTTTGCTCTAATTATGAGCATTTAAAATTATGCACCTTTTGTTAGCATATATGCTCATAAATCATTTATTCAACGAGTTATGTATTTTAATTAAAATGGCATCCCTATTGCATAAATAATGGTAAAAAAATCTTAAAACAATAATTTTTTAAAAAGGGAGGGAGGAAACAGAGTGATTAAAATCGACGCAATTATAAAACCATTTAAGCTGGATGCTGTAAAAGACAAACTTAATGAAATAGGAGTAACAGGAATTACAGTTAGTGAGGTGAAAGGATTTGGGAGACAAAAGGGGCATACAGAGTTATACAGAGGAGCCGAATATAAAGTAGATTTTTTGCCAAAAGTAAAATTGGAAACTATAGTCGCTAAAGAAATGGAAGACCAGGTAGTAGACGCAATAATCGAGTCTGCTCAAACCGGTAAAATCGGAGATGGAAAGATATTTATTACTGACCTTAAAGACATTATAAGGATCAGAACCGGTGATAAAGGGAAAGAAGCAATATAGGAATGATCAATTATTTACTGTCAACTTTAATTAACCATGTAATTACGAATTTAAAGGAGAGATTATGCACAAGTTGTTCTCAATAAAATGGGTTCTAATTGCTTTGCTCTTTGGGCTGTTTGCTCCGGGAGAGGCTGTGGCCGAAGGCGAAATTTCCGCTGGACTATTTACGGCCAATAACGTTTGGATGATGCTAGCTGCGGGATTGGTATTTATTATGCACTTGGGTTTTGCAACCCTGGAAGCCGGACTAACCCAGCAAAAAAATACTGTAAACATCTTATTTAAAAATACCTATATTGTTTGTGTGGGGATTATTACCTATGCCATTTGTGGTTTTGCACTTATGTATCCAGGTGATGCTTGGATAATTCCTGGATGGTTAGGGGTCGCCAAAGGAGTAACTATCCAGACTGATGCGGCTGGATTGACCACCGGATATGCGGGTGGAGGGTATACTTACTGGACCGACTTTTTGTTCCAGGCAATGTTTGCTGCCACCGCTGCTACTATTGTTTCTGGTGCAGTGGCCGAACGAATCAAACTTGGTTCTTTTATGGTGTTTACTCTCGTATATGTTACCTTTGTTTATACTATCGCCGGCTCATGGAAATGGGGCGCTGGGTGGCTTGATGCATTAGGATTCTACGATTTTGCCGGCTCTACACTGGTCCACAGTGTAGGTGGGTGGGGCGCACTCGTTGGCGCTTTTTTGCTGGGACCTCGTCTGGGTAAATACATCAATGGCGAAATGAGACCCATTCCTGGCCACAACATGCCACTGGCTTGTATCGGAGTATTCTTGCTCTGGTTAGGGTGGTTTGGATTTAACGGAGGATCCGTTTTAAGCGCTGACCCGGCTTTAACGTCCCGTACCTTGATGACAACTTGCGTTGCCGCTGCTGCAGGTGGGTTAGGGGCCATGTTTACTTCCTGGTTTGTAAGTAAAAAGCCCGATCTCTCAATGGCCCTAAATGGCATTTTGGCCGGGCTTGTAGGCATTACGGCAGGCGCTGATCAAATGTACATGTGGTCCTCCCTTTTCATTGGAGCTATTGCAGGAATTATTGTAGTATTCTCAGTCATATTCATCGACAAAATTAAAATCGATGATCCTGTGGGCGCTATTTCCGTACACTTGGTTTGTGGTATATGGGGGACCCTGGCTGTTGGAATCTTTGGTGATATGGCGGGAATAGGCCAATTAATGAAGCAGCTCACTGGTGTAGTAGCTTTTGGTGTTTTCTGTGTGGTAACTTCTTTTGTTATCTTTGGGGCTATTAAAGCTACCATGGGCCTCAGGGTCTCAGAAGAGGAAGAAACTATGGGCCTTGACCAGGGTGAACATGGCATGGTTGCATACAACGATTTCACTACAAGATCAACGCACTAAAACGTTGTACTTTATACTATTACACTGTAAAAACTTTTTTTGAGGAAGTTTTTTTAACAGAGTCTCAGTCATAAAAGTAAAATAGTTGACTGAGACTCTGTAGCTTTATGCGCTTTTCTTGAAAGGTTAAAACCTGTAGCTGTCTATCTTTGCAGGGATGAAACGAATAAAAAATTTTCCCCCTCATTCATCCCTGCTATTGATTTTTTGTGAAAAAGTATCTTCCATAACAACTCTTTTTATGGTTGCGGCGAAGTTGGCTGAGTATCAAATGAGAACTTCTGTATAATTTTTTATAATTCACACGTTACGGTACATCTCCCTTTACAAAAGATAATGATTATGATAGCATCCGCCTTTTGGTAAATAATCACACTAAAATATGAAAGGAACATAAACTATGATTAAAATTGATGCAGTTATAAAACCATTTAAGCTGGATGAAGTAAAAGACAAACTTAATGAAATCGGAGTAACGGGAATCACGGTCACAGAGGTGAAGGGATTCGGAAGGCAGAAAGGGCATACAGAATTATACAGAGGAGCTGAGTATAAAGTAGATTTTTTGCAAAAAGTAAAATTGGAAATTATAGTCGCTCAAGAAATGGAAGACCAGGTAGTAGACGCAATAATCAAGACTGCTCAAACCGGTAAAATCGGAGATGGAAAGATATTTATTACTGACCTTAAAGACATTATAAGGATCAGAACCGGTGATAAAGGGAAAGAAGCAATATA
>CAJXCL010000041.1 GCA_913051775.1 uncultured Nitrospirota bacterium
TTTGCCTGACACCTTTAATAAAAAACAAAAAAGAAGCCATGTAAAAACAAACAGCTATGGATGTAGTCCTGCCGGTTATGTAAGTGATGACTTGGGTATTCATGGGATGAACCGCAAACAGTAATGCGGATATTAATGGAATATTCAATTTGTTCTTGGATTGGTCGCTTGTTTTTAAAAATCGATTAATGGATAGTATCTCTTTCGCAAATAAAAATATTAGCAAACAGGTTATTATGTGAACTGTCAGGTTTACAACATGAAAACCGAATACGTTAAATCCACCAAGAGAATGATTTAAGTGCAGGGTATAAAAGATTATAGGCCGGTTTGAAAGATTGGAAAGAATATCGTGGCAAGTAGGAAAACACAAGTAAGACAAAAAAACATGCTGAAAATCTTCTTTTAATCCTTCGTTATTAACAATATATTTGAAATCATCAAAGTGGAAACTATTAGTAAAGGTATTAAAATAAGACAGGAAAGCAATAGAAAGGATAATTAAGATAGAGAAAATATTTCGGTATTTTATCATTAGACAGCTAAAACAAACTCTAGGCAGTAAAGAGGGTACTGCTCAAAAATTTTCAGTATAAACTTAGGCAATAAAAGGGTCAAATTTTTTTTTGACATCATTATCCGAAAAATCTATCATTTTTGTTAATGCACAACATGAATATTAAAACAAAAATTACTTCGTTTTTTATTGCTGCTTTATTTATAAACGGTTTTGCTCTGGCAAAAGATGGCAATTCAACACCATATACTATCAAATTTGCTACTCTTGCACCTGAAGGGTCTACATGGATGAATGTTATGAGAGAGCTGGATAAGGAAATTCGGGAAAAGAGCAATAATCGTATAAAATTCAAATTTTATGCTGGTGGTGTTTCAGGGGATGAAAAAGATGTTATCAGAAAAATAAGGATAGGACAACTTCATGCAGGTGGTTTTTCCGGTGTTGGAATAGGGCAAATAGTGCCGGAAGTTAGGGTTCTGGACCTCCCTTTTCTGTTTAATAACCGTGAAGAAATTGACCATATTTATAATACTTATTTTGAATATTTCTCCAATGTTTTTCATAAAAAAGGCTATACGTCCCTTGGCTGGGTAGAAGTAGGCCCGGTTCACATATTTTCTAATAAACCCATTTCTACTATAAGTGATATGGCTGGGATAAAAATGTGGATGTGGGAAGGTGATCCACTGGCAAACGAAATGATTAAGGCTTTAGGCCTATCACCTTACCCTTTGTCCGTTACAGATGTGTTGATTTCTCTGCAAACAGGACTCATTGATACTGTTTATGGTTCTCCATTAGCCGCTATTTCTCTGCAATGGTTTACTAAAATAAAATTTATAAGCATGTACCCACTTGCCAATTCTTCCGGAGCAGTTTTAATATCTAATAAATTATTTAATCAACTCCCGTCCGATTTAAAAAATCTTCTTATGAATTTATCCAAAAAACATTTTTCCCGCTTAATAAGCTTAACGCGAATAGATAACGACAAGTCTATTCAGGTCATGAAAGAAGCAGCTATCACCCTGGTAGAAAAACCGGAAGGAAGAGACCTAAAAGCATTTTCAAAAGCAGGGAAAATAGTAAGAGATAATCTCGTAGATAAGCTTTACTCACGAGACTTGTTAGAAAAAATTATTTCATCTTTGAATTCTTTTAGAAACAGTAATTAGTAATTCAGGCCACCATGTCGCCAAGACACTAAGAAAAAATGTGACTTTGTGGCAGAAAAAGCTGACGTGGTGAACCTCTATTATTACACAATCAGTAAGTTTAAAATCTTAAACCTAAAATTAAAAACATGCGCCGGCCATTTAATCTCATCCAGTTGACCCTTCGGCTTGACTCCTATTTAGCCAGGATTGAAGAATTTCTTCTAATTTTGATTCTTTCCTCAATGGTTATTTTTTCCTTCCTTCAGGTTGTTTTTAGAAACATATTTTCCGAAGGAATCCCATGGGCAGATATTTTCTTGCGGCATCTGGTTTTATGGATAGCCTTTATTGGGGCCGCGTTAACGACCAGGTATGAAAAACATATCAGTATAGATATTTTATCCCGCTTTTTTAACAAAAAGTTAAATGCTTTTCGAAAAATTTTAATTAATGCGATTTCTGGCTCAATCTGTTGTTTTTTAACGCGGGCTTCCTGGGTATTCATGATGGATGAGAAAATGGCTGGCAGTGAATTATTCTCAGGCGTTTCCACATGGTATTTTCTTATTGTGTTGCCGGTTACATTTATTATCATTACTTTTCGCTTTTATCTTAAAGCCATTTCAGAGGTAGTGAAAATGTTTCAGGGGTCAGGGATCCGGGACCAGGGATCAGAATAGATTTAACGGTTTGTTTCTGACCACCACACCCTGACACCCAACCCTTTATTATTATCAGCAAAGCATTTTGTTAAAGAAAAATTTCAATGATCATTTGGATTCTCATTTTTATCCTTCTTGCGCTTCTTGGAACTCCTCTTTTCATTATCATTTCCGCCATTGCTCTCCTGGCTTTTCACGGCATAGAGATTGACAGTTCCGCCATTATGATTGAAATGTACAGGATGGCCTCTGCCCCGACACTTCTGGCTATTCCACTCTTTACCTTTACTGGTTATCTGTTAGCCGAAAGTAACGCTCCGAAGCGGTTGATGAATTTAAACAGGGCATTATTCGGCCATTTAGCCGGCGGCACTTCAATAATTGTTCTTGTATCCTGCGCCTTCTTTACCGCCTTTACCGGCGCGTCAGGCGTAACCATCATTGCCCTGGGAGGACTTTTATTTCCGATTTTATTGAAAGAAAAATATCCAAATAAATTTTCTTTGGGTCTTATGACATCATCAGGGAGTCTAGGGCTTCTATTTCCTCCAAGTCTGCCATTAATATTATACGGGCTGGTTTCTAAAACCAACGTGGATAAACTCTTTATTGCAGGGATTATCCCCGGTATTTTGATGATCCTGATTATTTCTGCTTACAACATAAAAGTTGCTCAGGTTTCTCAACCGTTAAAAAGCGTGTTTAATTTTAAAGAAGTCTTCATTGCCTCTAAAGAAGCAAGCTGGGAAATACCACTGCCTCTGATCATTTTAGTTGGAATATACGGCGGGATATTCACAGTAACAGAAGCTGCTGCCGTAGCAGCATTGTACACTTTGTTAACAGAAGTCGTGATTTACAAAGACCTCCATTTGTTTAAAGATGTTCCACGCATCATGAAAGAGAGCATGATACTGATAGGAGGGATTCTTATTATCCTGGGGATGGCTATGGGCTTGACTAATTACCTTATTGACGAAGAGATCCCGATGAAAATCTTAGCCTTCATGGAAAATCATATCAACAGTAAATTAACGTTTCTAATGCTACTGAACATCTTTCTGCTGATCGTCGGCTGTATGATGGATATATTTTCCGCGATCATCGTGGTGGTTCCGCTGGTTGTGCCTATTGCTCAAAGCTTTGGAGTGGACATGGTGCATCTCGGGATTATTTTTCTAACTAACCTGGAAATAGGTTATTCTACCCCACCGGTTGGGATCAATCTGTTTATAGCCAGCTCCCGGTTTAACAAACCGGTTGTTGAACTATACAGAGCGGTGATTCCTTTTTTAGGACTGCGCCTTATCGGCCTTATCATTATTACCTATTTTCCCTGGTTAAGTTTGGCGCTTTTAAACTTTTTTAATTAATCATATTCCCCACTAGAAAGGAGGGGGCAGGGGTAGTTGTCTTTTAATGTGCTTCGTGGTTAAGATTTATTATGCCCCGCAGATGTGATGGAACAAGCATGTAGAACAGGTCTTGTCCCTCTTCAAAACAGGCTCAAAGGGAATGTCCGGATTTACGATTTCATGAAGAAGTTTAAAAATAATATTTTGCAATATAGGAAAATAATTTGAAGCCTCTTCTAGCGATTGAAAGAGAGGTATCTCGGTTTTCTCATCCATTGCCACCCTGCCCAAAGTTAGAAATGCTCCGTTTGTGTTTTCAACAGTCCTCCCTGTTTTTGCAGTAAAGAGGGTTAGATAAAAGGGGAGCTGGAGGCTGCCGATCGAATCACTCCAGTTATTCCTGTCCGCGGGATCGAGCTTTCTAAAGTTGATTTTCAGGTATTGATCATTTGCTGAAGTCTTATAATCTATAACATAAATTTTTCCACTTCTTTTTTCAATCCTGTCCAAACTGCCTTTGAGATTAAAAGAATGGATAGAAGTTTTGAGTTTATGTTCAAGCTCGATGATCTCAATTTTATTTTTTTCAAGCAGGGGAATTTGATATTTTTCTAAAAACTCTTTCATCCTTTTTTTAACCTGGATATTTACAAGATACGCGGTTCCTGAAAGTTCTTTGCCAAAATCTTCCTTAAAAAGCCTGTCTGCAAGTTCATCCATTTCATCAAAATTTATGTCTTTTTTATCCAGTAGCTTGCCTTTTTTGTTTTGAAAGTATGTTTTAAGGAGTTTGTGGACAAAGGTTCCTATCTCAGCCTTTTCTATTTCACCGGTAACTAGCTTCTTTTCCCCAAGATTCAGGACATACTGGTAGTAAAACATCAAAGGGCATCTCAAGTAGACATCAAGCGAGGTGGCGCTATATGTATAATTCAGCAAAAACGTTATTATCTCATTGGTTTTTCTTGCAGGAAACGGGTCTCTGCTATGTAGCTTCACTTTATAGTTAATGGATTTTATATAATCTTTAGAGTCTGTTTTCTTATCTTTTTTCTGTTTTTGCCAAATTAATTTTTCCACAAACCTGCTTTTTTCCTTTTTATTCTTTTCGACAAAAAAGATATGTACTTCTTTTGCGCCCTTTATCAGGGTATCGAAATAATAGGCAGAAAGTTTTTCCCTGTCTCTGTATGTTGGGATACCCAGCATTTCCCTGACTTTATACGGAAGCAGGGAATCTTCCTTCCCGGCATTTGGCAGTACCTCTTCATTGGCGTCTAATATAAAGACTCTGCTAAACCTCAGGTTTCTTGTTTCAAGGAATCCAAGAACCTGTAACCCTTTTACAGGTGTTCCTTCAAAAGGTGTCCTGCAGATCATGATATATTTCCTGAAGAAATTGAAATAACCGGTTGTCTCATTAAAGGACATATCTTTTAAAAGAGACCCGGATATGGAATCGAAAGATTTGATAAATTCTTCGTAAAAAGGGTAGAAAAAAGGATGGAGCCGCGCAGTGCTGTTTCTGTATATGTAAGTGAGGATTTCAGTGCTTTTTAAGGAAAAATCCTTTATATTCTCAAAAGTCCGGAACTTGCAAATAGTATTTCGATGTATAAATTTAAGATGCTCTTTCAGAATGTCTACGTTAATATCTATATCTATGCTAGCGTTTGTTCCTGTCAACTTTTTAGAGATTACATCGAAGAGAATATTGTCTTCTTCTATCTCATGTAGGCTGATAAGTGTTTTTGTTCTTTTGTCGGCAAATTTGCTTTCAAGAGAGTGAAACATTATTCTCGAAACATCCGCTCTTTTGTTAAAAAATATATTTTTTGTGTAAGGGTGGAGAATAAATTTCAGATAGTCGGGTGTATAGAAGAGGTCCCCTTCCATAGAGGTCAGCAGGTTCATGAGATTATTAAAAAAACCGAATACAGGTGTCCTGTGTAGGGGATAACCCATGGAGATGTTGTAATCGTCTTTATCCAGAAGGGGAAGGGTTTGGTGGAATAAGGGAAATAATGTTTCGGAGGAGGGGAGAACAAAAACGGTATTCTCACCGGGAATAATATTTTTTTCCAGATGGGTTTTTATAATTCTGCTTAATCCAAAAACCTGGCCATGAGTGTCAGGGCTTTGATAAAAAAAGAAATCAGCTTCTTTACGCTTCTCCCTCTTTTTTGAGGTACTCGTACGTTCTATACTATTACTATGTAAATGATCGTTTTTTGAGCAAGTTTTTTTAGTTTGCTCACCGGAGCGGAAGCTCCATTCGGTTGCGGAACCTCTCCGCTTTATGTTGTCATAGTTCAAATCCAATGCTCGAAGTTTTTCTTCCAACCCTGCTCCCTCCTGAAAGATAAACAGGGAATTATCCCAGCTTGAAATCTTATTAAACAGGTTACGTTCGGAATGTGTCAGAGCGAAAAATCCGGCAAAAATAATTTTTTTAAGCCGTGATAAATCTATGAAATTAATTTTTTCCGAAACAGCCCTGTATCGAAACGACCTTGTGGAGTATTGTTGTCTTTTTAACTCTTTATAAAATTCATCGTAAAAATACGATATTGATTGAAGCGTGCCTGCGGACTGCTCTGGAATTATTTTGCTGGAAATATTTTCAATTTCTCTGACTCTTTGATGTTCAATCCCCTCGATATAAAGTTCTTCAAGAGTGTTAAAAATTTTCAGGCCAATGGGAAAGAAACTGTCCGCCGAGATAAAACTCTTTCCTCCTAAAGGTTTTGAAGCCATTTTGTGAAGCTTAAACAATATTGCAACGCTGTCTATGGGTTCTATTTTTTTTTCAAAAAGACTAAATTCTTTTTCAAAAACATGATCAATAAATGCATCAATAGAAAAAATAATAGGCGGTATGAGGCTTCCCTTTTCTCTTTGAGCCAGGGCTTTTCTTATGAAATGGGAAGGCCTCTTACCGGGAAAAACAATGAGATAATCTGAAAAGTCTTTTCCAGAGTTAGTAAGGTTGGAGACAATCTCTTCAATCAGGCTGTGTGAATTGGGGAGAATTAAAGTATTCATTATTTCGCTTAATATTAACCGCAAAGACAGAGAGAACGCAAAAATTTTAGCCTGGTTCAGTGGTGGATTCATTTGTTTTCAAAAGAATACGGATGATTGACTTCAAGAGCAGTTTATGCTTGAATTAGGACAGTAGGGATTGAGAATATGTTAAGTCTTGTTAATCAAAAACACTATAAAAACCAGCATAAGTTTTTCCAAAAAGCATATGAAGAAGGCGACCCACAGTGGACAGGTGACGGGTCGCCCAGTTCCGAGCTTGTAAGAACGATTAAAAAGATAAAACCAAAGCTAAAACTTAAGCATGCGTTGGATATTGGATCAGGGGAGGGGAGGAATTCCATTTTTCTTAGCAGGGAGGGTTTTAAAGTCTTAGGACTGGAGTACCAGGAACAAGCGATTCAACAGGCAATGGGAAAAAGAAAGCGAGGACTCCTTTATGTGAGGGGGGATGTATTTTGCATTCCCTTAAAACCTTGCTCATTCGATGTTCTCATTGATTTCGGTGTATTTCACCACATCAGGAGAAAGGATACCGCTACCTATCTTAACATGCTTCAATCTATGCTCGTACCAGGAGGGTACATGATCCTTTCCTGCTTTTCCAGAAAATTCAAACACGCCAATGGCAAATTATATAAACGCGGCTATGTAGTGCACAAGAACCATTATGACCGATTTTTAACTAGAGCTGAACTGCGCAGGGTATTCGGAAAACACTTTAACATTTTAAAAATTAAAGAAGTAAAAACAGGTTTTTTAGACGGGATTTTCCAATTAAAAGGAACCGGCAGAAAATGACTTACACGATAATGCGGCGTACTATAAACCAAAATAAATTTACCACTAATTAAATTTTAGCTTTCGGCGGCCAGCAGTCAGGGATTAGCGAACTGGAGCTGGCGCAGTTAGTTTTTTTCTGACCCCAGACGGTCGATCCCCGACACCCGCCAAAACCGTGAGCTGCAAATAAATAAATGAAAATATTATTAAGAAAAAAGTTTGTGATTTGCGGATTAATTTTTGCATATTTACTCATGCCGGGGCCTTCTTTTTCGGCTGAGAAAAGCTGGAAATTTTTACCTTCCCGCACTTTGTTTGCTCCTCATATAGCGGATCTTCGTGAATCGCAAACAGGTTTTTTTATTTTAATAAACAAGAACCAGTTCGGAGGCACCTTTGGCCAGTCTATTGACTTGTTTCAATGGAAACTTTTCAGCAGGGAACGAATAAGTTGGGGGGTGCATGGCGCTGCTTATGCCCTGCTGGATTACGGCAGCGGAGCTTTTCCCATGAGAGCAAACGACTGGCAGTATGGCACTTTTATAAGCCACTCTATAAGGAAGTTTTCTCAACGACTGGAATTTACCAATGCCAGCGCCCACCTGAAAGATTCTCTGACTGATGAAAGGGGCTGGTTTTCATATAGTCGAGAATATTTTCGCCTCACTCTCTCGTATGACTATAATGATTTTGCAAGATTTTATGGAGGGGGAGGCGCTGTGGTTCATACTTTTCCTCACGTAAACCCCATTTTTTTTTGAGGGTGGCAGCGAAGTTTTTTCATTGTCGAAAGATTTTCTTTCTCACCCGGTAAGGCTTTACGGAGCTTATGATGAAAAAAATAAAGATGAGGCCGGTAGTACATGGAATAATTCAGTACAGTTTGGAATTTATTTTGATTCTTAAAAGACTTAGGCACATTTATGGTTATTGAATTTAAACAATTGGATGAATATAGATGGGAAATCCCTAAAGGAAACGTGGAAGGGATGCGGGTTCCCGGTAAAATTTTTGCCGATAAGAAACTTATCGAAGCGATCAAAAAAGATAATTCTGGTATCCAGGTTGCCAACGGGGCAACTTTACCTGGAATCGTTAAAGCATCTATGGCAATGCCGGATATACACTTCGGGTACGGTTTACCTATAGGTGGTGTAGTGGCGACAAGTTTAAGCGATGGGATCGTTTCTCCGGGCGGGACAGGCTATGACATTAACTGCGGTGTTCGATTGCTTCGAAGCAACCTGTACGAAAAGGATATAACAAAATGGCTCAAACCCCTGGTTCAAAACCTCTTTTATAAAATACCGACAGGCATTGGTTCCAGGGGGAAAATCCATTTGAGCCCGCGCGACGAAGAACGTGTGTCAGTTAAAGGCGCTGAATGGGCAGTGAAACAGGGCTACGGAGAAGAGGAAAACTTGGATTTCATTGAAGCAAGCGGCTGTCTAAAAGGGGCTAATCCAGAAAAAGTCAGCCGGCGCGCTTTTGAAAGAGGACAAAAACAGATAGGGACGTTAGGGTCAGGGAACCACTTTCTGGAAATTCAGGTGGTTGAAGAGATATTCGATCGAGAGGCCGCAGTAGCAATGGGATTAGAGGAAAACCAGGTAACAGTGATGATCCATACCGGTTCCCGTGGATTTGGGCATCAAATCTGTACCGATTACCTGGAGGTAATGAATAAAGCCATCCACCGTTATGGTATTAAGCTTCCTGACCGTCAGTTGGCCTGCGTTCCTTTTTATTCAAAAGAGGGGGAAGACTATCTGGCGGCAATGAAAGCAGCAGCGAATTTTGCCTGGGCCAACCGCCAGTGCTTGATGGGCATGGCTGTTCAGATTTTTTTAGAAACATTAAAAATAAACCCCAAAGACCTGGGGATATCTCTGGTTTATGATGTGGCTCATAATATTATAAAAGTTGAAGAACATACGGTTGAAGGGAAAAAGATGAAACTAGCCGTTCACAGAAAAGGAGCAACAAGGGCTTTTCCTCCCGGACATGAGGAACTACCCGAAGCGTATAAAAAAATAGGGCAACCGGTGATTATCCCGGGTGATATGGGAAGAAATTCTTACGTTCTGGTTGGCACGGAAAAGGCAATGGAAGAAAGTTTTGGAAGCACGTGTCATGGAGCCGGTCGTTGCCTAAGCCGCCATGCGGCGAAAAAAAAGGCCAAAGGAAGAGCTATAGAACGCGAGCTGGAAGATAAAGGTATTTTTGTGAAAGCGACTGGAAGGGCTACCTTAAAGGAAGAGATGCCGGAAGCTTATAAAGATGTTACTGAAGTTGTGAACGTGGTTCATCACGCAGGGATATCAAAGAAAGTAGCCAAACTCAAACCAATAGGTGTTATTAAAGGATAGGTCAATTAACAGTAGCCACTTACGGTTTTCAGCAAATAAAAAAGAGTACATGTTATAAATGATAATTGCACCTAAAAATTATTTAAGCACAAGCTGCTGTTTTTATTTTTCCCTGCCGATAGCTTACTTCTGGACGCACACATTACAACAATTTATCAATTACTTCTTTTAGCAAATGCAAATCAACCGGTTTATTCAGATATTCAAAGGCGCCTAATTCCATAGTCTCAATATAAGAATCAATATCGCTATGACCGGTTAATATGATGGCTTTTATCTCCGGTAAATTTTTGCGGAGGGTTGACAATAATTCAATGCCGTTCATCTCCGGCATTTTCAGATCGGAAATAACTAGTTCGACCTTGTGCTTTTCAACAATTTCAAGAGCCGCTTTGCCGTTCAAAGCGGTTAACACATTGAACCTAATGTCTTTAGATAAAAAATCAGCAAGAACTTTTATTATTAAAGCGTCATTCTCAACAATAAGAATGTTTATTTTCATGACGGGATATTATATCATAATCAATAACTAAACCTTTGTTGGTTTTAAGTTAAACCCATTCGTTTCTAAGGGCAGGCTTTGAAACCAACTTGCAATTTATCTTCAAGCACAACCTCGAGTGAGCAGGGATGCTAAAACTATGAGCAAAGACACGACCTACAAAGATTCCGGTGTAGATATTGATGCTGGCAATGAAAGTATAAAAAGGGTAAAGAAAAATATCCACTCTACCTTTAATTCTTCCGTTCTTACAGGGATCGGTACTTTTGGAGCAATGTACGATCTGTCGGATATTACTAAAACTTACAAAAATCCCGTGCTTGTGCAAAGCATCGACAGTGTTGGTACCAAGCTTATTGTTGCTAACATGGCAAACTTTCACAAAACTATCGGTATGGACATGGTTGCCCATAGCTGCAATGATGTGTTGTGTCAGGGGGCCAAGCCCATTACTTTTTTGGATTATATAGCAGTGGATAAATTAGACCCGAATCATATCCAAGAGGTTGTTGATGGAATTTGCGAGGGCTGCAGGGAGGCTGGTCTTCCTTTAATGGGTGGAGAATTAGCCGAACTACCGGGAGTTTATAAGGAAGGCGAGTATGACCTTGTCGGTGTGGTCGCCGGAGTAGTGGAAAAAGATAAAATTGTTGACGGTTCAAAAATTGCGCCGGGTAATGATGTGCTGGGGTTGGCTTCCAGTGGACTCCATACCAATGGTTTTTCTCTGGCCAGAAATGTACTTTTCAATATAAAAAAACTTAAAGTAGATCAATATATGCAAGAGCTTGAATGCACCCTCGGGGAAATTCTTTTAAAACCCCATATAAACTATACCAAACCGGTTTTATCTCTCCTTGATGAGTTTGATATTAAGGGAATTGCCCATATAACCGGAGGGGGGCTTGTGGATAATATCCTCAGAGTATTGCCGGAAAACTGTCAGGTAATGGTTTCAAAAGACTCCTGGAATATACCAACCATTTTTCAATTAATACAGCGGTATGGAAATGTGCCGGAAGATGATATGTTCAAAACTTTTAACATGGGTATTGGACTGGTTTTAATGGTGAGTCAAAATGAAACAAACGTAATTGTAAGTAAGCTCAATTCACAAGGTTTTCCAGTAACGATAATTGGTAAAGTAAAAGAAGGAGAAAAAAAAGCAGTTATCAGCGAATAAAAGAGGGGTTCAGAGGAGTAGGCTATAAATTTCAGATTTTAGATTGCAGATTTTTTTAATTTGTAATGCACTTATTTTAGCTGAATGCTGATAGTTGAATGCTTAGTTAGCCAAGGGAATTTGAAAGTTCAAATTTTCCACATTGAACCCCCTCATCTTGTCGAAACTGAATATCAAAACCGGGAAAATCTTTTTTTAATTTTTTTACATTCTCTTTTTTATTCCCCATAAATGTTGATAGCTCAGATGGGTGGACAAAAAATGTAAAAGTTTTTAATGTTAAATTTTTTTTAATAGAAACAAAAAGGCGGTCATAAAGAATGCTTGATAAAACCAACTCCCTGAACGCTGGATGGAAAGGCCCGGCAACAATTGCTCCCGGTTTTAATAATGTTTTAGTTGGTTGAATCCCAATTCTAATAACAGGGATGTGGTTGTATTGAAAGAGCAAGAGCATTTTTTTACAGATACTAATGGCCTGTTTGAGGGAGAGGGTGGTATATTCTCCTTTCAAGTAGAGTTTTTGAAGTAAGGTATTTTTAATTACCACCGTAGGATAAATTCGCAAAAAATCAGGTTTGATTTTACATATCTGTTCAGATGTTTTAATTATTTTATTTTCCGTATCTCCCGGCAGGCCCGGCATTAATTGAATTCCTAATTCCAATCCATTCTCTTTGATAAGCCTCGCTGACTCTTCCACTTTTTGCGAAGTGTATCCGCGTTGAGACAGCTTTAATACTTCGTCATCCATGGATTGCACACCCAGTTCAATCGTTTTTACGGAGAAAGATTTTAAGAGATTGAGATTTTGCTGGTTTATGTAGTCAGGCCGGGTTGATAAACGAATACTCTGAACTTTTTTATTTTTCAAATAGGGAGCGATTGTTTTGAGATAATTTCCCTGCGTGTTAAAAGAAAGACCTGTAAAAGTACCTCCATAAAATGCAACCTGTGTATAGCGACGAGGTTTTGAATGAAAAGAAGCCGTCTTCAAATGTTCGTCAACAATACTTGCTACATCATTAGGTGTCGGTAAAGACTGTTGTCCGATTGAAATATTCTGATCACAATAAATGCACTTATTAGGACAACCGTAAATAGGAATAAAAACAGGAATAATAAAAGGTTTCATGGGGAACTCAAAAAATTTAATTTGACACTGATTTATACTGATCGTCTGAGATTATAATATTTTTTTAAATCAAAATAAACTTTCAAATACAAAAAGAGGCGGGTTTTAAAAATGTCTCAAAACCCTCCCTATGATAAGTTCAAAAGGGGCGATAGTTTACTATCTTTTTTTACTTCCCAAAAACCGGTAGCAGAAAATATAATTGGATATATCTTTAAAAGTATAAAATAAAAATGTTTGTGATGTGTCATAACGGATAGGGTAGAGTTAGTGGAATGGGTTTGCGGAGGTTTTATTGCTTTACATTAAGGTTTTCAAGGGCTTCTCTGGCGGCTTCCTGCTCCCCTTCTTTCTTGTTTTTGCCTTTTCCTTTGCCGACAATTTTGCTGCTGATAGAAACGGTCACTTCAAAGATTTTGTCATGATCCGGTCCTATTTCTTTTTCTACTTTGTAAACAGGTATGGCGATTTTTTTTCCTTGGGAATGTTCCTGCAGTTCACTCTTGTAATCCCTGTAACGGCTTGTATCTGCAAGATGATGCAAGTCGGATTTGAACAGAGGCAGGATGACTTTAGTGCTCCTCTTTAATCCTCCATCAAGGTAAATGGCTGCTACTATTGCTTCAAAGGTATTGGCAAGAATGGAGTTTTTGTTGTGGCCTCCAGACAGGGACTCCCCTTTTCCGAGTTGAATATTCTCACCTAAATTAAGTGAGCGCGCAATTTTTGAAAGGTTGATTTCATTAACTAAAGCCGCCCTGATTTTTGACAGGTCTCCCTCCATTCTGTTTTTAAAATTTTTTAATGAGTATTCTCCTATGATCAAATCCAGCACAGAATCTCCGAGAAACTCAAGACGCTCATTGTCTTTATAATTACAGTTATTTTCGTTCACAAAAGACTTGTGCGTCAGAGCTTGATTCAGGAGTGTGATATTTTTAAAAGGATAACCGAGTTTTTTTTGACAGGTTACTAATTTATCTTTTCGGTTTTTTGAAAGCATATTATTTTATTTCAAACCACTAATTACACTAATTATTATTTTGTTAGATTTGATTTTATTCGAGAAATTAGCGAATTGAAGCTCCTCGCAGCAAAGAATCTTCAGTGTAGAGTATGATTTTATTTTAAGTTTGCTTGCTAACCTCGCAGCAACCTGCGAGGAATGAGCTCGCTAAACACTTCCAAGTCTTCACAGCAATTACTACAAAGAGCAAATCTGCGAAGCAAAATTTATGGTTTTTTATCTCTCAAATTTTTTTAAAATTATGGAAGCGTTTGTGCCACCGAATCCAAAGGAATTTGAAACGGCTGCATTAACATTTGCGGTTCTTGCCTGATTTGGAACACAATCCAGATCGCATTCAGGATCTTTGTTTTCATAATTTATGGTAGGAGGTATAGTTCCTGTTTCTATAGCCATAACAGCGAACGCGCCTTCCACTCCACCTGCCGCACCGAGCAGATGGCCAGTCATTGACTTGGTAGAGCTGATAGCAAGTTTATAGGCATGCTTTCCAAAAACGGTTTTGATGGCTGCAGTTTCCAGGCTGTCTGCCATTGTGGATGTCGCATGGGCATTGATATAGTCGATTTCTTCCGGCTGTAGTCCGGCGCTGTCAAGCGCTATTTTTAAGCATCTGGCTGCTCCTTCTCCACCGGGAGAAGGAGCGGTTATATGGTAAGCGTCTGCGTTCAGACCATAACCTATTACTTCTGCATAAATTTTGGCGTTTCTTTTGAGAGCGAACGCCAACTCTTCCAAAATCATGATACCGGAGCCTTCACCTACTACAAATCCGTCTCTTTCTTTATCAAAGGGACGGCTGGCTTTTTCAGGTTCATCATTGCGAGTAGAGAGGGCTTTCATAGCAGCAAACCCGCCTATCCCTAGAGGAGTAATGATAGACTCTGTTCCTCCGGCGATCATGGCATCGGCTTCCCCGCGCTGAATAATCCGGTAGGCATCTCCAATGGCATGAGTTCCTGTCGCGCAGGCAGTAGACACACAGGAGTTCGGGCCTTTAGCGCCGTATCTTATTGAAATCTGACCGGAGGCCAAGTTCGCAATAAGCATAGGAACAAAAAATGGGGAAATTTTTCGAAATCCCTTTTTATTATAAAGATTATGGTAGTGTTCTATGGCGGGAAGGCCGCAAAGGCCGACACCAACGATGACTCCTACTTTATTTGCATTGCCGTTATGCACTTTCAGTCCCGAATCATTTAAGGCAAACTCGGCGGCTGCCACTGCATAGTGAATAAAGGTATCCATTTTTTTGACTTCTTTTTTATCAATGAAGTCGAATGGATCAAACCCTTTTACTTCACCGGCAATTTTTACAGGAAAATTTGTGGTATCAAAACGGGTAATTGTTCCAATTCCTGATTTCCCTGCTATTATTCCGTCCCAGCTTTCTTTTAATCCTATTCCTAAGGGTGTGATTAAACCCAGCCCGGTAACAACTACTTTCCTTTTCAGTTCATGACCTCCAAAGCTTACTTGAAATACGGCCTAAATTAAAATTCTCAAATTAAATAAAAATTACAACGTGTAAGTTCAAAATCACAGTGCGATAAGTTGCCGCAAGCAAATGGAGCTACCGCTCCGGTCAGTAAAAAAACTTTTCAGAGCTAAGCTCAGCTTTGCTAAAAAAGCACGATGTTGCGAGATTGTAATACAGCAGTGAGCAAAGAATAAGAAGGTGCTTTTAATTATTTGCATTCTCTTCAACATAATTAATAGCGTCTTTTACAGTTAATATCTTTTCTGCGGCTTCATCAGGGATTTCAATGTCGAACTCCTCTTCAAATGCCATAACCAGTTCGACTGTATCAAGAGAATCGGCTCCTAAACCATCAATAAACGAAGCCTCCGAAGTAACTTCTTTTTCATCAACTCCTAATTGATCGATGATAATTTCTTTAACTTTCGCCTCTACACTCGTTTCACTCATATTAGATTCACCTCCTATAAGAAATTTAAAAAACAATTATTATTGTAATCACCTAATTATTTAAAACAAGACTAAAGCCTTGCCCTGCGATACAAAATAAGAAAGGCAAGCTATTCGGTTTGTTTTCTGCTACATCAACATCCCGCCGTTCACATGAATAACCTGGCCGGTTATATATGAAGCATCATCAGACACGAGAAATTTAATACAATTTGCAATATCTTCAGGTCTGCCCAGTTTTCCCACGGGGATTTGTTCCTTTAATTGCTGCTTGATATTCTCATTTAACGAACGAGTCATTTCCGTATCGATAAAACCAGGAGCAACAGCATTAACTGTAATGTTACGAGAGGCCAGTTCTCGTGCGGAGGTCTTAGTTAATCCGATAATGCCAGCTTTTGACGCGGAGTAATTTGCCTGTCCCGCATTCCCCATGACACCCACAATTGAAGCAATATTTACTATTCTGCCTTTTTTTTGTTTCATCATATATTTTGCTGCTGCTTTTGAGCAATTAAACGTCCCCGTTAAATTCACTTTCAGCACAAAATCCCAATCTTCCTCCTTCATTCGAACCATTAGTGTATCCCTGGTAACGCCTGCGTTATTAATTAAAATATCGAGGGTCTTAAACTCATTAATTGTGTTCTGAACCATATTTTCTACATCCGCCGTTTTTGAAATATCTACCTTTTGGATCAGAGCTTTGCAATTCAATTTTTTTATTTCTTCCGCTGTTTCCTCCGACTGTTCCGCTATTAAGTCAGCTATAACTATATTGGCGCCGTCACGAGCTAATGCAAGCGAGATTTCCTTGCCAATGCCTCTGGCGCCTCCTGTTACAACTGCAGTTTGTCCTTTTAGTGGCATTGTTTGTTCCTGTCATTTGTTAGTGGGAAGGTTATTATATTGTTAAGACTATTTGTCAATGACTACTGACTAATTCTTTAATTCCAAAAGAGTTTCTTCCAGGCTTTTCACATCTTCAACATGGAAGCATTTTATATTTTTATCAATCCGTTTCATAAGGCCTGATAAAACTTTTTTTGGACCCATTTCAATAGCCGTATCGATTCCTTGATGAACAATATATTTCATACTTTCTTCCCATCTTACCGGTGCAGTAAGTTGCCGTCCCAAAGCAGAGACTGCTTCGTCCGCTTTAAAAACAGGCGAAGCATCCACGTTTGTCACAACTGGGAATTTTAAATCATTAAATTGGATTTTTTTCAATTCTTTAGTCAGGTTTACTTGAGCCGGATTCATAAGGGAGGTGTGAGAGGGGGCGCTGACAGGTAACGGGATAACCCTTTTTGCGGTATTTTTTGCTAGGTCAATTGCTTTGTCAATGGCCTCTTTTTCTCCTGCGATTACAATTTGCTCCGAGCTATTATAATTTGCCGGCTGTACAAGGCCTTCTTTTATTTCATCACACAAAACTTTCACTTCTTCCTTCTGAAGTCCGATAATAGCGGCCATTGCACCCTTTCCGGCTGGCACAGCGTCCTGCATTAATTTCCCCCTCAAATGAACAAGGGGAACGGCATCGGCAAAGCTTAGTGCCTCTGCAGCGACAAGCGCGGAATATTCACCCAGACTGTGACCCGCTGCGACCTTAATTTCTATACCATTTCCAATGAAAATCTTCAAGGCTATTATTGAGGTAATTAAAATAGCCGGCTGGGTATTTTCAGTCAAGTTTAATGATTCCTTAGGGCCGTTAAAACATATTGATGTGATGTCAGAATTCAACAGTTCATTTCCTTGATGAAAAAGTTCACGGGCAATCGGCTCATTATAATAAAAATCTTTTCCCATTCCCACATATTGTGAACCCTGTCCAGGGAAGAGAAGCGCAACTTTATTTGTCATTGAGTTTTGTCCTTATCTAATGAACCGCTAACCGTCAAGCGACCATTTTATGAGTGCGGATCCCCAAGTGAAGCCGGCTCCAAAAGCAGTAAGCAAAATAATATCATTCTTTTTGATCTGT
Source organism: uncultured Nitrospirota bacterium (assembly GCA_913051775.1). GTDB lineage: Bacteria > Nitrospinota > Nitrospinia > CAJXCL01 > CAJXCL01 > CAJXCL01. Next base: position 17,662 of record CAJXCL010000041.1, read on the forward strand.
TTTTCCCTTACTGCTTCATCTAAAGCTAAGGGTATTGAAGCTGCGGATGTATTTCCATATTTC
>CAJXCL010000042.1 GCA_913051775.1 uncultured Nitrospirota bacterium
TTAGCCTATCCTTTAAAATCTCCCTTTCCTTTTTTGAATCAACTGCACTACTGTGATTGTTAATAATTTCCACTAATTTCATATGTTGTTTATCCATCTCAGTAATATTTACACTATACTCATCAGACCAAACTATTTTATTTGGACCAGTTCCCTTTGCATTATTTTTATTATTTTCTTCGCTTACATCCTCCATCCTTATAAAATCAACTTTCCTTGCACCGTTCTTCGGGCATACCCAATCTTCAGGAAAGTCTTCAAACTTAGTTCCTGCGGGTATACCGCGATCTTTATCACCCACTTCAGGGTCATATCTATAATCACATATAATACATTGCCAAATTTCCATTGGAATCTCCTATAGTACGTCCTTAAATCAAATATTAAAATGCTATTCCATACTAAAAAACAAGGTATTGAAAAATAAAGGTTTATTACGCTAATTCCGATGAAATTTCAAAGGGTTTAAATGCCGCCCTGTTATTGCTAAGTAATCTAGTTATTGTTGTCCTTGAGACGTTTAACTCTTTAGCCATTTTGCGGCCAGAATTACCGCTTTTTTGCATTTTCTTTTTTCCTTTTTTGATCAAAAGCAAGAAGAGAGGGCTCTTTTAAAGAAAACATTACAAAGCCAGACATAAGGGCATCGGACAAAGCTATTTCAGCATTGCCTGTACGATTCTCTGGTATATTATCAAAATCTTCTTTGAGCGAGCTAAATAGAGCATCTGCGTTCAAATGCTTACGTACTTTGACTTTGGAAGGTATGGGAACTTGCTCTATCATCATACATTATCATAAACGATTCTTAGGTCTAGGTTCAGTCTTAATTAATAAAACATTTAATGTTACAATTGATATGCATATCAACTATGCGCAAAAGTTTACGAAAAAAAGTATAAACCTCTATGTTTTGAGGGGAACAAGGCTAAGCGGGAACTGCTGCCAAAACACGAAGCCTTGGGAAGCATTTTTGGATACGAAGGCACTGTGTAACCGCAGTTGGTTTGAATGAAGAGCAAAATTGGAAATGCATTCGTTAGTAAGATAATTTTGATAAAAATCAAATGGAAATAGAATTTCATTAAAATGGATTAAATCCCCTTTTAGGGGTTCTCCTCAAGCCACCGGCCATGCCGGTGATAGTTGACTAACATCACTCATATTTTGTTTCGCCACTGAATTATTGACAATAACTTAGACGGTACTACCCTTATGGGCGCTCTGTTATTGATAGCAAGGCAAGCCTGCTCACACAAACCACAGCCTGTGCATTTTTCTTCATTAATGACTGGCCTGAAATCATCCAGAACAATCGCTTCTCCGGGAAAAGGGCACTTGGCGCTACAGACCTGGCAGTTCTCCCCATCCCACGCAATACATTTTTTCTTATCTATTTGGGCAATACCCATCGCCACTTGCTCTCTCGCCACCGGCGCCAGGGCGCCTGTCGTACACGCCTTAATACAGCGTAGGTCATCACAAAGAACACAGGGTTCCTCCCGGGGCATAATTACCGGGGTGCCTGCCATTCCTTTTGCCGTTGATTTTTTTATGCACTTTGCGGGACAGGTCTTCACGCAATCATCACACCGGGTACATAATTCAAGAAAAGTCTTTTCCGGCACCGCGCCCGGGGGCCTAAGGGAATAATCAATCCCGTAAGTAACTATTTTTTTGCTCTGGACTGGATTCGTTCCTTTATGAAATTCGTAGGCTGCTTTAGCAGCGTTCATCAGGGAATTTTTAAAAAACCCTCTTCTTTTCAAGATATCATCTGTCACTATATGATCTCCTCAACCCTGTCCATGCTATAAAGATAAATACAACTCTTACGGGTCATATAATAGCATAGGTTATTTAAAGCCTCAAATTTGATAATACGTTTTCCCCCTCTAAAGTATCTGTAGAAGAATGGATAATGTATAGGAAAATCAAAATATCATTTCATTCAAATGTAGAGGAGCAAGCTTCGAGAAATGCGCCCGCTAAATATTTTCAAAATTCTTTGTTTGAACATATTTTCAGACCCTTTTGATTAAGGAAACACTAACCGACGGATACTTAAAAGAGAAGAAAATACGGAAAGGAATAAAGTGAAAACGATTTAAAAATACCGGGGATTATTTGGGTATAGTATAAATTTCCTTTTTAAAAATCCATCACGCAAGATTCAGGTAAAAAAGGAATAGATTCTGGGTTAAAGTGAATAATAAAATAACGAGCCGGAGACTCGCTATTTTAAATAAGCATCTTATAAATCTCAGTCCCGAACCACTCCAAACATCCAGTTCAACCAAGCTTTGACCGCACAGATTCCAATATCGGCTTAATTTGCGCTGCAAGCGCGTGAAGACTGTGTTGAGAGGCTATTTTATACGCCTCCTCAGCTAATGGCAATGCCTTATCTGCCTCACCCATTTTCGAATCTAAAAGTAAAGCCTGATTCATCATGGAGATAGCTAATTCATTCTTATCGTCCAATTCTTTGCAGATTTGTTGCTCTTTCTCATGAAGTTCCCTGGCCTCCTCAAAACGGCCCAAGTCCTTAAGAATCAGCGCCTGTTTCCCAAGGGAGCTTCGTAACCCAACCTTATTTCCCAGTTCTTCGCAGATCTGCTGCTTTTTCTTATGAAGTTCCCTGGCCTCCTCTAAACGGCCCAAATCCTTAAGGATCATCGCCTGGTTCCCAAGGGAGATAGACAACCCATTTTTATTTCTCAGCCCTTCGCAGAGGCGCTGCTCTTCCTTTAGCAGTTTCATGGCCTCCTCTAAACGGCCGCCCAAGGCATATAAAATATTCGCCTGGTTCCCAAGTGAGATAGATAACCCATCTTTGTTTCCCAGTTCTTCGCAGATTTTCTGCTCTTTCTTACGAAGTTTCATCGCCTCCTCGAAACGGCCCCAAGCGTATAAAATGCCCGCCTCGTTTCCAAGGGAGACAGATAACCCAATATTATTTCCCATCTCTTCGCAGATTTTCTGCTGTTTCTTAAGAAGCTTCCTGGCCTCCTCCAAACGACCCGAGGCCTGAAGGATAACCGCCTGGTTCCCAAGGGAGCTTTGCAACCCATTCTTATTTCCCAGTTCTTCGCAGATTTTCTGCTCTTTCTTACGAAGCTCCATGGCCTCTTCTAAACGACCGCCTAAGGCGTATAAAATATTCGCCTGGTTTCCAAGAGAGCTTCGCAATCCATCCCTATTGCCCAGTTCTTCGCAGATTTTCTGTTTCTTCTTATGAAGTTCCATGGCCTCCTCTAAACGGCCCCAGGCTTGAAGGATCAGCGCCTGGTTCCCAAGGGAGATAGACAATCCATCCTTATGTTTCAATTCTTCGCAGATTTTCTGCTCCTTCTTATGAAGTTGCATGGCCTCCTCTAAATGGCCCCAGGCGTATAAAATATTTGCTTGGTTCCCAAGGGAGCTTTGCAACCCTTCCTTATTATCCAGTTCTTCGCAGATTGTCTGTTTTTTCTTCAGCAGTTCCATGGCCTCCTCTAAACGGCCCAAGGCTTGAAGGATAACTGCCTGGTTCCCAAGGGAGCTTTGCATCCCATACTTATTGCCAATTTCTTCACATATTTCCCACTCTTTCCTACGAAGTTGCATGGCCTCCTCCAAATGACCCGAGGTGTATAAAATATGCGCCTGGTTTCCAAGGGAGGTAGACAAGCCATCCTTATTGTCCAGTTCTTCGCAGATTGTCTGTTTTTTCTTATGAAGTTCCATGGCCTCCTCTAAACGGCCCAAGAGCTGGAGGATCAGCGCCTGGCTCCCAAGGGAGTTTTGCAAGCCATCCTTATTTCCCAGTTCTTCGCAGATTGTCTGTTTTTTCTTCAGTAGTTCCCTGGCCTCCTCTAAACGGCCCGAGGCAAATGAAATATTTGCCTGGTTTCCAAGAGAGGTAGACAACCCATCCTTATTTCCCAGTTCTTCGCAGATTGTCTGCTCTTTCTTATGAAGTTGCATGGCCTCCTCTAAACGACCCCATGCGTACAGAATATTCGCCTGGTTCCCAAAGGAGGTAGACAACCCATCCTTATTGTCCAGTTCTTCGCAGATTTTCTGCTCTTTCTTATGAAGTTGCATGGCCTCCTCTAAACGACCCGAGTCAAATGAAATATTCGCTTGGTTCCCAAGGGAGATAGCCAACCCATCCTTATTGCCCAATTCTTCGTAGATTTTCTGCTCTTTCTTGCGAAGATCCATGGCCTCCTCTAAGCGGCCGGAGGCCTGAAGGATAACCGCCTGTTTTCCAAGGGAGATAGCCAACCCTTCCTTATTTCCCTTCTTTTTTTTAGACATAATAATCTCCTCCTCCTTTTTTACTAGCTCACCACCGCCATTTAGTTTGTTAACGATCTCAGGCTCAAGGTGAGCCGGCTCTGCCCCATAATCTTTTTATTCACGAAGCCCATAACGAGCTATCTTCCGCTGAAGCGTTCTTCTGTCGATGCCAAGGATTTTTGCTGTCCGGGTGACATTCCAATTATTGATTTTCAGGTTATCCAATATAGAGACTTTCTCAACCGAATCAAGTGAAATTCCACTTAATGATTTGGAGTAAGGGGTTTTTTGAACGGGAAGTACTGATTTTATGATATCGGCAGTGATAGTCGGGTTGTCTTCTAATGCTAGTGTAGCCCTCTCCATGACGTGGAATAATTCTCTTACATTGCCCAACCAGGAGCAAGAAGTAAGCAGTTTTCGCGCGTCAGGTGTGATGGTAATTTTGCTATTATCAGCGGATATTTTTGATGCAAGAAAATAGTCCAGTAATAAAGGAATATCTTCCTTTCTTTCTCGCAATGGTGAGATATCAATTCGGCATACATTCAGACGGTAATACAGATCATGTCTAAATTTTTTTTCCTCCACCTCTTTCTCAATACTGCGGTTAACAGCAGCTATAATTCGTACATCCACTTTACATTCTTTAAGAGACCCTATAGGCCTGAATGTCCCGATTTCAATAAACCTCAAAAGAGACGCCTGTATGCTGGGGTTCATATCGGCAATTTCGTCTATGAAAAGAGTTCCTTTGTCCGCTATTTTTACAATTCCGTCTTTAACCTCTGTTGCGCCGGTAAAAGCGCCTTTAACATGTCCAAAAAACTCGTTTTCCAACAAATCCGTTTTTAGAGAAGCGCAGTTAATAGCAACAAATTGGTGTTTGCTGCGTTTGCTATCATAGTGAAGAGCTCTTGCTGCTAATTCTTTACCAACTCCGGTTTCCCCACAAATCAAGGCGGGTAAGGGAGAATCCTTCACTTTATTAATTATTCGGATGATGTTTTTAATCTCAGTACTTTTTCCAACAATCCCATGATATATCTCTTTAAAAGGCTTCATTGCTCTAATTACTCCATGGAAACCTTTTTTTAAGACTGTTTCTAATTCTGATATATCACATGGTTTCGTGAGATAATCATATGCTCCTAATTTGGTTGCCTCAACAGCACTTGATATAGAACCGTGTCCCGTAAGCATCACACCGATTAATTGTGGATGAATTTCTTTCAGTTCTTGTAAAACCTGAAAGCCGTCCTTTCCCATCATTTGAATATCAATTACAGCAGCGTCAAATGGTTCGTTGCGAAGCTTTATTATTGCTTCATTACCGTTCGACACCGCTAAAGAATAATGGCCCCTTCTATTCAATGCTTTGGACAAATGAAGTCGTAAAGATTCGTCGTCATCTACGATTATTATTTTCATAATACATCCTTAATCATTCGGAGCACTGTTACTCTACCGGCAATATTAAAAAAACGCTTGTGCCTGTTTCTGCTTTGCTTTTTATCTTAATATCTCCTCCTAAATCTTTCATAATTCCATAGCTGACAAAAAGGCCAAGGCCGGTTCCCATACCAGCTGGTTTGGTTGTAAAAAAAGGTTCAAAAAGTCTCTTTAAATTTCTTTGTGGAATCCCTGAACCTGAATCTTTTATTAATATAACGATAGATTGATTTTCTCTTTTTAACGAAATTACGATTTCTTTTTTGCTTTTGGACAAACTAACAGCATGTACTGCATTTTTTAAAATATTTAAAATGACCTGGCGAAGCCTTCCAGGATCTGTATTCACTTGAGGGCAAATTCCTACATCTTTTTTAATCACTACTCCTTCAGGAAGCTCACTATTGTATATTAAATTAGTAGTTTGTGAAAGAATATCTGCGATGTTTACAGAATTCCTCTGATGCAATCCCTTTCTCGCAAAATTCTGAACATTTTCTATGATCGATTTGCATCTTTTAATTTCTGTGTCTATATCATATAAATACCCACTTATATCTTCTTTAAAATGATTGGAAGCTTTGTTTTTTTTTAAAATATCGTTCAGTTCTTGGGATATTATGGACATAGTAGCAAGCGGTGTACAGAGTTCATGGGCAATCCCGGCCGCTAGATTTCCGATCGAGGCCATTTTTTCCATTTGAGCAATAATATCCTTTGTCTCTTTTCGTTCGATTTTAAGCTTAGATTTGTTGATTATGAGCTCCATCACTAATGAACTATTATCATTATTGCTACTAACTGGCATTCCGATGATTTCAAAGCAACATGGTCCGTCTTCTAGCTCAAAAGTCAGATCGTAACGGGTAGGGATTCCAAAGTTTATAGCTCTGCGGGTAGGGCAAATTCTGCAAAAATTTTCATTATATTTCTGAATACGGTAGCACTTTCTCTTTTCTCCTAATTTTAAAGGACCAAACCACTCTTGAACCTTATCGTTCATCCAGTGAATATTATGATTGGAGTCAATTAAAATTAAACCTACTTCCAAATTGTTTAGAAGCTCAGCAAGCTTCTCATTAGCTATTTCTTCCATAACATAATTAATGAGGGGTGATCTGGTAACTTTATATGATGGTTTAAAGTATACAACCTTTTTTTAAGGAGTGCAACGCCTCCTGGACTTACGAATTCCCTTTCGATCACTCCATTAAACTTGGTGTATTATATTAAAGAACCTCAGAGCTTGCTTAAAAAATAAAAAGAAAAAGTCTTATGGTTCGGAGATTTGTCAAAGATAATAGATTCATGATGGATAGATATTTGGTGAGTGGATAAAAATGTGCAATTTTGACAGACCATTATTTTTTTCAATAAATTACCATTGCAAATATATTTATAAATTGAGACTTAATTCTGATACCCATAAGGGATTTGTTCCGCTTCCAGCTCAGTTTATCCGCGCCGTCGCTTTTAATATTATTGTTAAACAAAAAAGGCTAAAGGAAAATTTTATAGAATTCGATTTACGCAGTCGCTGGCATTTAAATCGGAATCAGGGTCTTCAGGATGATTTTGAAAAATAGGGATAGGTATTTCTCGCTAAGCAGCAGGAAGGTGTCACAGACCTGAAAAGCATTCAATGGAAACCTTTTCTCCGAGTTAAAACTATTGATGGTCAAAAAATATTGCGCTATCTAAATGCCGATACGGTTACAGCAAATGAATGCGTGTCATACCATAACAGGTGGAAAAGAAGGATCTGATTAAGAAAAGACGTAAAACTGCTGGTATTGAAGAGGGCAAGATCTTTCGTTTGAATGAATTGATGGGTGCGTTGTCTATTCGCGTGTCTTCAGAAGAATAGAAATGTAAAAAAATAGTACTAACTTTATGAGAATAGGTAATCAACGAACAATTTTTCCTAATATAACTTTTCTTTTGGCTCCTGTCACAGAAGGAAGATTAGAAAAATTACCATGAATAGTTTCGTTGGCCAATATTGCAAAGGAGATAGCTTCAAGGGCATCGGGTGAGATGCCGTACTTATCAGTTGTACTTATCGTTATTTTCGATAGTTGATTTTTTATCCTGTCCATTAAAAATTGGTTATGAACCCCACCGCCACAAAAAATAATCTCAGAGGGGCGGTCTATTTTAAAAATGTGATCTTTATAATTAAAAATTATGGATTCGGCTGTATAGGCAGTTATGGTTGTCACTAAATCATCCTCTGTTATTTTCAGTTCTTCTGCTTTAGTCAAAACCTTACGAAGAAAAACCTCTCCAAATTCTTCCCTGCCGGTGGCTTTAGGCGGAGGTTTTTTAATAAAAGGGTGTTCCATCATAAAAAACAGTAGATCGTTATTGATTTTCCCCTTTGACGCCCATTCTCCGTCTCTATCAAATGGTTTCTGTCTTTTAGATAAGTGAGAAACAAGTCCATCAATCAACATGTTTCCCGGACCAGTATCAAAAGCAACCACTTTGTCTATTACCCCTCCTTTTGGAAGAAAAGTGAGGTTACTGATTCCACCTATATTATGAACTATTCGAGATTCCTCTTTATGATGAAACAGGAGAAAATGTGCAAAAGGGGCAAGAGGTGCTCCTAAACCACCGGCAGCCATATCTCGTGTGCGAAAGTCAGCGACAGTTTTAATGCCGGTCTTTTCCGCAATTACCGAAGGTTCTCCTATTTGCATTGTGGAAGGCAGATTTTCAGGAAAAGACTCGAGCCCTTCCGGTAAATGCCTGATTGTTTGACCATGTGATCCAATGAAACCAACTGCACTATTTTCGATATTTGCTTTTTGAATGATACTTAACGCTGCATTGGCAAAAATATCTCCCAGCCTGAAATTTAAATGACAAATTAAATCGACGGTTCCCTTTTCAGGAGATGATGCGGTAATGACCATCTCTTTGACTTCCGCGGGATAAGGAATAGTTTCAAACTCGATGAGCTTAATTTTTGTCCGCGGGCCGCTCTCTGAAATTTTAATTAAGGCTGCATCCACTCCATCAGCAGATGTTCCGGACATTAACCCTATTGCGAGATTTTCTTTCATAGAATAAATTTACCACCCAATAGATTATTTCATATTTTTGGTAACGTATTTTATAGAATAATTTGACAGGATTCACAGGATAAACTGGATATGAATCCTGTTAATCAAAAAGTCCATCTTCATTATATTTTCAATGTGTGTTAAAAAGATCATTTTCTAAAATATGTATTGCTTACAAATTTGAGATTAGTTCATACCAGCGGCTATTAAAGCATTTCAAACAGAATAAAAAAAATTGTATCCAATTGAAGTCTCCCACGCATCAAGCTGCGAGGAAGCTTCAGTGTTTAGGGGGGATTAAAGGGGATGTCGCTCGCTACCCCCTCCACAAGCAGTGGGGAATGCGCTCGCTAAACACTTTCATTCCAGAAAAATTACATTTTTATAGAAAAAAGGGATATCAGCGTTAATGATAAACAAGATGTTTAAACTATCATGTTCATCCTGCTATCCCGTCTAATGTTTTTGCTTTATGTTAAGGTATTAATTAATTATAGTACTAAGGCACAAAGTCACGAAGCAAACAACGACATAGTTATTTTTTCGTGTTCTTCGAGCGCTTCGTGGTTCAGAAAATAATTTATTTAATGTTTTGAGAAATATTTTTAGTGGCAAAAAAAAACTGTTCTTATCAGCTCAACTGTTCCGACGGATTTACCTTTTTTGGATCAGAAAAATACTCCTTTGTGGTTTTAATCACAACGGGGCTCAGCAAAAGTAATCCTACCAGATTAGGCCATGCCATTAGCGCGTTAAAAATATCCGATATAGTCCATACGGTTTTTAATTCAATATAAGCTCCAACGGGAAGTAATATACAGTAAATAATTCGATATGGTTTCACCAGTTTTTGCCCAAATAGATAATCCACACACCTATCGCCATAGTAGGACCAGCTGATGGCAGTGGAGAAGGCAAAAAAGATTAGACCAAAAGAGACGATGTATTTTCCGTAGGTATTAAGTCCAAGGGAAAATGCTTTTGCCGTAAGGTCGGCTCCGGTTAGACCACTTCCGTCTGCTCCGGTAAGGGTATAAGCTCCGGTAAGGATAATTACCAATGCAGTCATTGAGCAAATGACGATGGTATCGATAAAGGGTCCGAGCATTGCCACAAGACCTTCCCGAACCGGTTCATTTGTCCTAGCAGCGCCATGGGCAATGGGCGCACTCCCAAGTCCTGCTTCATTGGAGAACACCCCCCGGGCGACGCCATAACGTATGACCTGAGCAAGCGCAGCTCCTGCAAAACCCCCGGAAGCAGATGCTGGTGTAAACGCGCTAGAAAAGATTATTGCAAATGCTTCAGGGATTGCATCAATTTTTGTAATTATTACGATTAAGGCTCCAAGTACATAAAAAACTGACATAAACGGGACGAGTTTGCTTGCGACTCTCCCAATTCGTTTAATGCCGCCCACAATAACCATGAAGACCAGACCTCCAATAATTAGCCCCGTTACAATTTTTGGGATCCCGAACTGGGTGTAAAGAGGCGCTGCAACACTATTTGCCTGTACCATATTACCGATGCCAAAAGAAGCAATGGAGGCAAAAACGGCAAATAAAATACCGAGCCATTTTTGCCCAAGGCCTTTCTCAAGATAGTACATGGGACCGCCACCGGCTGATCCGTCATCATGTATTACTCTGTACTTTAATGATAGGAGGCATTCCGCATATTTTAGTCCCATTCCGAATAGTGCTGTGATCCACATCCAGAATACAGCACCTGGCCCGCCCATGGCGATTGCGGTACCAACTCCCGCGATATTTCCGGTGCCAATGGTTGCGGATAATGCGGCGCTTAAGGCCTGGAAATGTGTTATTTCACCAGCATCATCTTTTTTATCGAATTTTCCTGATATAAGCTTCCACGCATAAGGGAACCTACTGATTTGTATCGCTTTAGCAAGTACTGTAATAAAGATACCTGTGCCGACTATTAAAATAATGGTTATCGGTCCCCATACAAAACTGTTGATAGAATCTAAAATTGAACTCATATCAGCTCCTTTATAATAAGATACTCTCTCCAACCAACAAATAAACAAGTGGGAGATTCCAAACCCAACCGGCAAATTGGTTTAGAAATGCTGGTATGTCCATGCAGTAATTACTCAAGAAAAAATATTTTCTGAAGAAACTTCTATTATGAATAAGTGATGAATAGGATTTATAATGATGCAGCGAGACAAACTGATTTATCAAATCCATCGGGAGTTTTACCACTTACGTTTGCCCGCTATTTTATCATGTTTTTCACTTAATTTAATAAAAATTTCTTTGTTAAAAATATTCATCTCATATCTCATTTTATCACAAAAAATATCCGCTCAATGTAGATTTAGTGTTTTTCTGGTTAACATGTCTGGTAATTTTGATAAAGTGTGAAAATATTTTCTTTATGAGAAGAGTTCTTTTTTTAATTTAATTCTTAGATTAGGTTTATATAAAATTGTTGGAAACAATTAGATAAAATTTTTGATAATGACCTGATGAATAATAAACAAATACAGTTGATAATTTTATTTCTTTACATCGTTACCAGACTTTTAGGTATTTTTTATTTTGCTCCTCATAATGATGAAGTACTATATACGCAATATGCTCAACTCATTGCATCTGATTGGGGAAAATTTAAGTTTATCTCAATGGATGGAACGATGCGCGTCGACTACAAAGAACCACTACAATTTTGGTTAACGTCCCTTACCGTAAACTTATGGAAGAATCCTCTGGTTGGAGTAAGAATCTGGTCTCTAATGCTGGGATTTTGCGGCCTCTTTTTTACTCAGTTATTAGTTAAAAGAATATGGGGTAACACTGTCGCTATTATAGTGGCCTTTTTGATAATTTTATCTGAATACTATTTTTATTTTGATTCAATCGGTATACAAGAGGTTTATATTTACGGATTTGGCGCTGCATTTTTATACTTTCTGTACGACTTTTTTAGCTCTAATAGGTGGAGAAACGGAGTTATCGCAATTCTTCTATTTTCTGCAATGCTTGTTACTAAACAATCAGGGATGGTTTGGATATTATTTGCGGGCTTGATTCCATTGGTTGTGCTATTAAAAGATCATACCGGACTGAAGGATGTTTGGAGTAACTACAAAAAAGGTATAAAAATGTATTCGCTGCTTGGCACAGGAGTATTTCTCTCCATGTTAATAAAAAAAATATTTGTTCCTTCTGAGTTTAATGTTGTTAAGTATTCAAGTGATGTATATCTTCATACCAGAAAGATGAGTGAAGTCTTTGAGTTTCCTTTTCAGTCATGGATAGGCAAATTAAAACTTTACTTTTCTCAGGTTTTGACATCAGATTTTTCATTTATTTATATTTTATTCTTACTAGCCATGATTGGGTTTTTATTTACCTTACGTGAAAAACTGTGGATATACATTATATTCATAACTATGTGGATATTTTCCTTTCTTCCAATGGTCATTTTTTTAAAAACAAGTTTTGCCAGACATTTTGGGATGGGGTTGTATTTTTGGTACATTTTAGTGGGGGTTATCCTTGCTGCCGCCTATGAAAAAATTAAAAAAAAATTAGCAATAGTACTAATTATTTTGCTTTTGTCATTAGGAGTTGCATTGAAAAGCTTGCATTCTTATACCACTTTAATGAGGTGGAACCATACAGACTTTGCTGGTATTGAAACACCTCATCTCCACTGGGCAAGTGGAATCGGGATTTCTGAAATGATCGAAAAAATTAAAAACCTATCCCCTCACCTAATTATTTTTGATCCACAATGGGGGCATCCAGGAACAGACATTGAAATTTTTAAAAGATATTACCCCGGGACTCAGATAGAAATGCTATCTCAAAAAACCATAAATAAGCTTGGCGCAATTCGGAAGATATTGAGTAATACAAATAAAGATGTCTACTTTATTTTCAATGCTACAACTTTAGGGAGGCCATGGGTTAAAGAAATTATAAAAAATACATCTTTATGTTCAGAAAAAGAAATAATCCCTAAAAAGTTCCGTAAGCAGGTCGAATACGAAGCAGGAATAGTTTTTTGTAAAGTAAGAGGTTTTATTGAGCCTGATGTTTAAATTCTTATCTCATGTGTGATAATAAAGAGCGTTAATAAAAAAGAAAAGAAAAAGAGCTCCATAGATAGTGCTTTGCTTTTTTACGGGTTATATGTGTCTTTACTTATTTACTTCTCCTACAAACCTGCCCGCAGGAGATGAAACAATCATAATAGGCGTTGCGGACAGGATAGCTCATCATGGGTTTTCTCATTTCACGCCTCAAGAGGTATTTGCAAGAGCTGTTGTAAAAATAGAATTTTTTCTTTGTATGGTTTCACTGATCAGTCGTTCAGTAAGTATGGACTGGGTCAATCATTATTAGATATTCCTATCACCAAGGCATTTAGAAGAGCTAGGTTTGCAGTAGATAATCATAGCAGGTTTTTTAATACTCTGGTTGTTTACTCACCGGCCGATCTTATTGCTGCGGCTGTCAATTTTTTACTGTTAGCAGTAACTTTTTTTGGATTTTATATTGCTTTTAAATAAGATGAGCTGAAAAGTTGAAATAAAAACAAAGAGTGTGGGCTTTATCAAGTTTCATTTAAGAAAAAAGTCAAATTGAACGGCCTTAGGTTAAGTGATGATTATTAAAATTCTACCACCGCAAAATCCACTCCACTGATTCCCCGTTTGTTACTACGGAAGCTATATGCTTCTTAAAAAATGTTTGGACTACCTGGTAAGGCTTTCCCTCATAGTTGAGGAGTATTGAAGTGTCATTCGGAACCTGTGTAACGCGGCATTTGCTCAAACCAGCTAGCCCAACCCCTTCTGCTTTTAGGACAGCCTCTTTGGCAGTCCAGATTCTAAAGAAATACTGAAGCCTTCCTTCTTGTCCGCATAGACTCTCTTCCTCTTCTGAAATTACTTTCTGGAATACTGCGTCAGAGCGGGGTTTGATTTCTTCAATGTCTATTCCTATGGGATACTTACCTAAAACAGCAGCGGCAAATAAAGACTTATGAGAGACCGACCAGTAAGTACCATCAAAAGGGACAGGAGCGCCTTTGAAGTTTTTCTTCAACTCTTTCAGTTTGATCCCCATTAGAGAAGCGCAAATTTTCAAAGCCTCGCGTGAAGCATCCTGAATCCATGCAACTTTTTCTTTTCCGCTAATTGATGCAGGAGGAGGAGGAACAGGATGAATTACCGGGAAGAGAGACATAATAATTAAATAATATGCGTAGTCTTTTTGACAATATCTTTATCAAAATAATTGATGGACATCCCGGAATCCAGAACAACCCCCTGCGCGTTGATTCCTGTTGAGGCCTGACTTAAAAGATAAACAGCGGCTCTAGCTACTTCCGAAGTAGCAAGAGCTTTCTTCTTAAGAGTCAATTGTTCCGCATGGAGGTAATAATCCAGGTAATTGGGGATACCAGCTGAAGCGGATGTTTTGAGCAGGCCCGCACAAACCGCATTAAAGCGAATTTCCGAGAAAGCGCTGAATGATTTGGCTAAAAAGCAGACGGTGGAATCCAGCGCCGCTTTAACAGGCCCCATATAGCCATATGGTTCTGCGGCCATTCTCGTGGTTGATATAGAAATAGTAACTACCGATCCATTTTTTTCCAAAAAATCCCTGAAGGCATTTGAGATACGAATCAGGGAATAACAGGAAATATCTACTGATTGTAAAAAATCCTGTTTTTTTGTCTCATGAAAAGGTTTTAAACCTTCACTATAGTTGGCAAAAGCAATAGAATGAACAATTCCATATATATGAGGATATTTTATGCTGATTTTTGCGGCAAGAGCATCAATTTTTTTCTCATTTTCTACATCACAAACGTAAATATCAGATTCGGGTAGGAATTTAGAGGTACTCTCCTTTCTTGCATCCGAACGAACAACATATACAGGGATTGCCCCCTCTTCATGTAGAATTTTTCCTATATGAAAAGCCACACTCTTTTTGTTGGCTATACCAAAAACAACGACAACCTTTCCTTCCAATCCGAGAAAACTCACCGTTATAATTTACCTCTTTAAACGTAATGATATAAAAAAATAGAAAAATCGTTAATCAACATTGGTACTTGTAACAGCAAATTCTAACCTGGCCGCTACTTTGCCGTTAACCCTGGCTACACCTTTCATGAAGTACGCGCCACCGATTTTTTCTGCTAATTCAACCTGTATTAGGAGAAGGTCGTTCGGTCTTACTATGTTTTTGAATTTTACATCTTTTATGCGAGTGAGAACAGGGACCCCTTTTGAACCTATTTGCGACGTACCGGAGTTTTTATAGGTACTAAAGACAAGGATAGCTCCTGATTGAATAACAGCTTCACAAACTAGCACACCCGGCATGATTGGATTTCCGGGATAATGTCCTTTAAAAAAAGATTCATTGGAATTTACTTTCTTTTCAGTGGTGATTTTTATCTCGGTAATATCAATAATTTTATCCACAAAAAGGAATGGAGGCCGATGGGGAATCAATGATAAAATTTCTTTTGTTGTATCTAAAATGATTTACCTCTATGTATTAAAAAAACTTGAGAATTGATAGCTGCTAATTGATTAATGATAATTGCTATAACCCTCCTGTTACTTCCAGAGTAGAGCCATTAACATACCCGGCCTCTTTTGAAGCAAGAAAAAGCACACATGACGCCACTTCTTCCGGTTTTCCGAACCTGCGAACGGGAATATTTTCCAGATAACTTTTTTTAAGCTTACCAGAGAGATCGTCTATAAATCCTGTATCAATAAAACCTGGAGAAACACAGTTAACAGTAATACCACGGGTAGCTACTTCTTTTGAAAGTGAACGTGTCAGCCCAACCTGACCTGCTTTTGTCGCCGCATAGTTTGACTGCCCCGGGAAGCCTATCTTTCCCGCTGGTGAGGTAATGTTGACAATTCGACCGTAACGGTTACTCATCATAAGCATAACCGCGAATTTACACATATTGAAGACGCCTGAAAGATTAACATCCACCACACGGCTCCAATCTTCCAGCTTCATCGCAGCCAACACGGAATCCCTACGAATGCCGGAATTATTAACCAGTACTTGAAGATTTCCGTATTTTTCTTCTACATATTTAAAGAATTTTTCCACCTGAGAATAGTCGGAGATATCAAACTTTTGAATATCTAATTTATCTATACAAGAGGCGTTTGCAGATTTGAATTTTTCGGCAGCCTCATTATCGGAACTGTAAGAGATGACAACATTTGCGCCTGCTTTCAGGAAAGCTTCAGCAACGGCTTTACCAATACCTCGCGTACCACCTGTTACGATTACGGTTTGTCCCTCAAAATTAAACATAAAAATCAGCTTTTATCCGCACTCACAATAAAATACGGATTAGTCTACCATAGAAAAGCACAGAACGGCTAGAGGCCACAACCACAATTTAAATAATTTTGACACATCAAAACGCCGACAAATTTTTTTAAAAGAAATAGATATCAAAGCTAAGATGTGAGGTATTTATCCATATTGTTTGCGCAGATAACTCCGTAATTGACTGCTCCCAACCAGCCGGACATGATTATCCCGACGGAGCCTGCATGATAAAATCCCGGAATTTTCTCCGGAAGATCCATGCTGATTTTCAGTCCCTCGAATTTTGTTCCAAAGGAAGCGCCATCTTCGTGCAGAGTATAGCGTTTAAAAGTTTTTGGTGTGGCTGCTTCCAGATGATCTATTTTTTTTTTAACATTGGGAACATATTTTTCCAGTGCATCCACCGTGTTATTTATTAAGCGTTGTTTTTCTCTGAGGTATTCTTTTTCCGGAAGATCAGCCCAATCATGATAATTGGCGTTGGTGGATGAAACGATGGAGTAACGGTTTGAACCCGACCGCATACCAGAATAGTAAAAGGAAAAAGTACGACTGGTAATATTTTTACTGCAAATTGCAGAGGAGTTAAACTCAGGATAGGTAGAGGTAAAGATCAAATCTCCGGCATACTCTATAGTTTCGCCTTTTTTAATACCGATATACACCTGGCAACTGCTATTATTCATCCTGACTTTCCGGGCATCATCGATAAAATCTTTTGGAAAATATTCCTCACCTGTCATTTGAAATATAGTGTTTCTTATATTGGCATTCGAAAGCACGGCCCTGGATTTAATATATTTCCCGTTAACCACAACGCCTGCTGCTTTACCGTCTTCCACAACGATTTTTCCAACAAGAGCCTTGGTACGCATATCAACGCCATTTTTTTTCATTTCCGCTTTCATAAGCTTTATTAGGTTATCCGTCCCGCCCTGGAAGATAAAAACCCCTTTGTGCATAAAATTTGAGAAAACGATACCGTAAGTAATAGCCGGATCGTCCAGTGTGGACCCATTGGCATAAGTAATAGGTTCCATGAGCATTCTAACAATGTCATTTCGTCCTGGGAAGAATTTTTCAAAAAGTTCTCTCGTAGTCATTTTCTGTTCATCATAGTAATTCATTCTCTTTAAAGTGTTGAAAAAATCATCGATGGTATCTTTTGCTACTTTAAACTTCTCATTCAGGATTTTTTTAAAATCTGTCATGTCAAAGGTGGTGGTAATCGAAAATTGTGGGTTGTCAAATCGTACACCTTTTAGCTGTACTATAGAGTCCGCAATCTCATTGG
>CAJXCL010000043.1 GCA_913051775.1 uncultured Nitrospirota bacterium
CGGCCATAGCCAGGGGAGTAATACAGGCGTCTGCACCGCCGGCAATCATCACATCTGCTTTTCCCAGTTTTATAAGGTCGGCTGCCTGTCCAATAGAATGCGCGCTTGAGGAGCATGCGGTAGAAGTTGTAACATTTGGTCCCTTTACTCCAAGCAGTATAGCGATTTGACCGGAAGCAGCGTTCAAGGTAATCATAGGAACACTGTTCGGGTTTACCTTTTCCGGTCTGCCCGATTCGTGAAGCGCGGTGATCTGGCGCTCCGCCATTAACATACCCCCCATACCAGAACCCATACTGACACCCACCTGATAAGGGTCTTTTGCATTAAGGTCAAGACCGGAGTCATCAAGCGCCATTTTCGTTGCTCCTATAGAAAAATGAGCAAACCGGTCCATTCTGTTCAGATTGACGTTGGGGAAGTACTCCAACGCGTTATAGCCCAGAACTTCCGCGGCAATGCGGGACTTGTATTTTGAAGCATCGAAACAGGAAATCTCCCTCACTCCACAGGTTCCGTTAAGAGCGGCCTTCCAGAATGCGTCAATCCCGTTTCCAATGGGTGAAACTACTCCAAGGCCTGTAATAACTACTTTTTTTGACATGGATGGTTATGCTCAATTGAAAGCCACCCCGACCCACTTCTTCAGTAGGAGGGGGTTAAAGGGAAATTAAAATTATTACTTCTTTCTTTAAAAACTTCATAAATACCGAAGATAACGTGCAAAGTCAATAAATATTTAGACAGACAAACTCTTCGGAAAGCTTAGGATGATAAGATAGCGCCCTATATTTTGCTGTGCCTGTAGAGGCATGGACCTGTCATTCCCGCAAAAGTTTAAATCTGGTAAATTCCAAATCAAGTTGGAAATGACAGTTGAGAGAGTTAAGAACGAATAAAAATCTTTCATAAAAAATATTATAAACCGCCACTACGCTCAACCTAGGTTGGCTTTGCTATTCCCCTCCTTGGCAAGGAGATGATTAAAAAGAGGTAAAGTTTTTTTCAATAACCTGTTTAAAGTTATTAAAACTTAAAATGACCTGCTACTAAATATTTTGACTTCACTAATCTGATTTGCTAAATTTGTGCGGATGAACTCCACTGTTACCATCCTTATAGCCATCTCTCTCTATTTTATCTTCTATTTCACATGCGGAAAGCATCTTGAAAAAAATGTTGTTAAAGCGGACGAGGACAATGAAACTCCGGCTCAAAGGCTTTTTGATGGTGTCGATTACGTCCCGGCAAACAAATATGTACTTTTCGGGCATCATTTCGCCTCAATCGCAGGTGCGGCACCAATAGTAGGACCTGCTATAGCTCTGGCATGGGGATGGCTGCCGGGTTTATTGTGGGTATGGTTCGGGAATATTTTTATCGGCGCTGTCCATGATTATCTCTCGCTCATGTCTTCCGTCAGATACGACGGCCGTTCCGTTCAGTGGATCGCCGGCAAAATCATCAAGGAAAGGACAGGATATGCTTTTTCTTGGTTTGTTTTATTTGCACTGATCCTTGTGGTCGCAGCCTTCGGAGCAGTTCTCGGAAAGATTTTTGTTGCCCAACCTGCAGTCCCCACCGCATACTTTTTAAAAATCATTGCGGCACTTATTTTAGGCGTTTTAATGTACAGGGTAAAACTCGATTTCAGGCTCGCCACCATTATAGGTATTGCCATGCTCGCTACAGCTATATACCTAGGAAAATTTTTTCCCATTTCTCTCTCCTATGAAGTCTGGATGGCAATCTTTTTCATTTATATTGTTGTGGCAGCTTCCATACCTGTAAATATCCTTTTGCAGCCAAGGGATTATTTAAACGCGTGGCTTCTTGTAACAGGACTTATTATCGGAGGTATATCTCTTTTAATCGGATTCGACACAATTCAAATTCCCACATACACTGAATGGAGCGTCCCCATCATCGCAGGAAAGGATACTCCTTTCTGGCCGGTTGTTCCTTTGATCATAGCCTGCGGTTCTTTGTCGGGATTTCATTCCATGGTTTCATCTGGCACCACAGCAAAACAATTGGAAAGCGAAAAGCAGGGATTATTCATCGGGTATGGGGCCATGTTTACAGAAGGTTTTCTTTCTACCATAGTCATAGTATCGATCGGCGTTTTTTGCTATTCTATAATGCCGCCGGATATCGCAGAAACTCTGAAAAGTTCACCAGCAAATTTTGCCGAAGGTTATGGAAACGCGCTTAAAAGTGCGGGAGGGCCTGTGGGCATGTTTTCCAAATCCTTTTCCATGGCATCCCATACAGCTCTGAACCTCCCCATGGATTTTATGATTATTCTTGCCTCCATGTGGGTATCCTCCTTTGCCATGACAACATTAGACACTACCAACAGAATTGCAAGATATGCTTTTTCAGAAGTACTGGAGCCTGTAAAAGAAAAAGCTCCTGAAGTTTATAATGTTTTGAGTCAGCGCTGGGTCGCATCAGCTATTCCAGCCGGAATAGGGATTGCGCTGGCATGGTCTGGGGCATGGTCCGTTATATGGCCTGCATTTGGCGGCGCTAACCAGATGCTTGCGTCAATTGCCTTGATTACCTGTGCTGTATGGGTAATAAAAATTTTGGGAAATACTAGGGCATTAAACGTACTCATACCCGCTTTATTTTTGTGGGTAACTGTTACCGTTGCCTTAATCTGGTACATGTTTGTAGCAATACCTGCTTTTATGGAAAGCAATCCGGTACAAGCAATAATACTGGGGATTATTATGACATTAATGATTTTCTTAAATCTCCTCCTTATCAGGGACTTTTTTCTGATTTGGAGAGAAAAACCTGAGATCAGGGACTAGGAGTCAGTTGTCTGAGTTAAGAAATAAAAAACCCAGTGCCCTGGCCCCTGATTTTAAAATATGAAAAATAAAAAGCAAAAAATACTTGGAAATATTAAGAAAGCAATTGATGGAATTGGAGAAGGTTTAAGATCGAGTTCGACTCAGGCTATACAATTTGAACTTAAAGAACTGGAGAATGTTTTTTGTCTGCTTATATTAGGCTCATTCTCAGGCATCCCCTCCCCTCCTGCTTTTTTGAGTCTTAATCTATTACCTCATCTGGAAAAGGAAATCCGGGTCATGCTCTCCCGAAGTAAAAACATTGACGATCCCTTAGGAGATATCTTTAGCGTGTTTGATGTGGGATAAAAAAACCTTAAATGGAACGCAGATGACGCTGATTAAACAGATTAACGCATATTTTTATGAAATCAATGCCGAACAGCTCGAACACCCAAGTTGCTACAGCGGCCTCGTTCAAGCTCAGTTACAAAACCATCAAGAAAGTTAATGGTGTTTGCATGACTGGATTCAGCAGATTCGGCCAACCAATACCAATAAGCCGCTCCGTCCGTAAAGACTGTGTCTAAGTGAAGCGGGTAATGGTGGTCAAAGCTTATTCTACTCCAATAAGATTCATCATAAATTGACATTAACTCTTTTTCTTCAGGCATGCGCCAATCTCTGAAACCACCTGTCTTTAAACCACGCACATAAATCTTCGAGTGATACCAGTTCATGCACTTTCCTGTATCCGCGTAACTATCCTTTTTCGTCCACATCAATCCAGTTCTGGTATCTTTGATAATGCCATTGCCATCATCCATAAAATGGCTGTCTGGTTTTTTATCCTTGTCATTAAAAGCAGCTACAACTCTAAGGCTGGTAAACCCTGTAGAAATAAAAAGAATGGTCAGGAAAAGAGGAAGCAAGCTATTGGAGAAAAAACGAGAGTACTTTTTTCTCATATAAGAAGCCCTACTTTAATGTGATGGATCTAAAGAGAAAAAAATTAAACCTTAATTTAACCTTTCGGTATTGTGGTCGTCAAGAGAATTTTAAGTGGGCAGTTTCGGGAATCAAAAGGAGTGGTCGCTTATCAAAAATCGGGGATCAGCAGTAAAGAACCCAGTGCTTTCGCACGGGGCATTTTAAATGTTATTATATTTTTTCCCGTGTCACATTATGTTATCCTTTGACAGGCTCAGGATGACAATTAATTGTAACCTTTTTTTGGCTCCGCGTGCTCCCGTATGGGGTATCCAGGGATGCCTTTTCATGAAAAAAGTCTATGCGTCGCAGGATAAACTTATGGTAGGCCATATCAGGAACCTTCTTGAAAATGAAGGATTGAATTGTATCACAAAGAATGAACACCTAACAGCTGCGTCGGGTGAAATCCCGCTTAATGAATGCTGGCCGGAAATATGGGTGGCGAATGATTCTTGTTATGAAAAGGCAAAAAAAATCGTGAATGAAGCTCTTTCATCTAAAACTCCAGCCGGACCAAAATGGAAATGTCCGAAATGCGGAGAAAGGCACGAATCTCAATTTACTGAATGTTGGAGTTGTGGAAGTATAAGGACGGTGTAACAGTGGTCAGGAAGTCAGGAAAATCTTAAAGCTGAGATCTGTACGTTTCTACCTGAAAGCTTTTTTAATCAAAGCATGTTCCGCTTTTTTTGCTTTTGTATTTTGTTTTCGAATTCCAGGCTCTTTGTATTAGACAGGTCTTTATGTATTAAAACTTTATGGATGAAGCGGGAGCCCATCCTTATATCCATCTGGGTAATATTATCTTCCCATACATTGTGCCAGATGGGAAATCCGAAGCTGTTATCTTCGTAGCTCGCCTTTGGTTCTCCATAAGTTTTAATGGTATTATTTACGATACTTTCAAAATATTGAAGTGGATTTTTGAATTTTGATTTTTTTAACTTATACATAATAAATATTTTGTACAGTTTATTATTATAAAAATAATATTCGATTTTCTGAAAATCAGGCGGCAGGTAGGACACATGGACGTCCGGTTTCCATTCAAAGTGCTCCGCGTAAAACTTTCCCAACGAGACAACATCGATTATATCCGCAACCTTTGATAGCTCTTCCACAGTCATCCCCCACTTCGCTTTTCCATAACCATCAGGGAGTTCTACACTCCGGGCAGGAGAAGATATTAATGAGATGAAAAAAACTAAAGGTATAAAAACTAAGTTCTTCATAAATACGTTGCGCAGAGGTCGCTATGACACCCCCTTGGTTGTGTCTCTGCCACCCTGTGCTCTCTGAGGCAAAGAGTTATCTAAAAAAATTAATGCTGGTAAAGTTGGTTTCTCCCCTAGCAATATTGTTTTGAATTTTCAATATAAACAATTGTTTTATAAGATTTCTTGTGATCGGAAGGAGAAAGGCGAAGCCTATAAGGTCGGTAAGAATGCCCGGTGTTATAAGGAGTACTCCACCAACCAAAACAAAAAGTCCATCAAAAAGCTCATCGGCAGGGGGTCGGCCAAAGCTGATCTCTTCCTGAATTTTGCGAATGACCGCCAGACCTTGACTTTGGGCAAGCAATGCCCCCACAACTCCGGTTGAAATGATAAGCATTATGGTATGAAAAGTTCCTACCCTGCTGCCAATCTCTATGAGTATGGCTAATTCAATCATTGGAACAAGTGTAAATAAGATGAAAAACTTTAAAAACATAAATCTATAATAAACTTTCCTTAAGCTTTTTTCTAGGTTTTTATTCTGAATTTGGTATGAAATGTGTGAAGTATTAGTAAGCTACAAAAAAACCTGTCAAATTTTGATTGTCATAAATCACGGAAATCTAATAAAAAATAATTTACATACATCAACATATAATTATTGACAAATAATAATAATTATGGATACTTTAATACACTGAATATGAAATATTTAATATCCATAATCAATACAGCGATTTTATTCGGACTTTTTTTTATGATATTCGGTTGTTCCAGCATTAAAAAAAGAGTTACTGATGATTTTAAATTAGTAAACGCCCCTGTTCGGGTTGCGGTTTTACCTTTTGATTTAGAAGCTCTTAGTAATGAAGATCAAGAGATAGCTGCCATTTTCAGAAGGATTTTTTATGGTCATTTTTCTTATCTCGGGTATATTGATATTGATATTGATGAAATAGATCAAACTTTAGCTGATAACATGCTCACATCCACAGAAGATATTTACCTCCATTCTTATGATTACCTAGGAGAACTGTTAGGCGCTGACGCTTTAATCTACTGTACTATAAGAAAGGTTTCAAATGTAACGACAGGGATTTACGCTGAAACATCTATTGAGGCTGAATTGAAAATGCTTGATGCCAATACCGGCTCATTTATATGGGAAGCGGATTCAAAAGAAATTAATATTAACGGCATTCTTGCGCCAAAATCTCTCATTACGATGATTCAAAAACAGATTGATAATTCAAAGAAGCGGGAGTCGTTGATAAGAGTTGCCGAGAGGTTTTATAAAAAGGTTGTGAAGACGATTCCAGACCCAGCGTCTTTAAGAGTTAAAAATATTCATTTACCGGAGATATACACTCTAAAGGCAAACATAAACAATGAGACTACATACAAAGGCTTTATCCTTGAGGTTTATCTCAATGGAGAAAAAGGGATGGAAGCTTCTTTTGATATAGGAGACTGGAAAACCAATATTCCAATGCAGGAACAAAGTCCGGGAAAATATAGAGGGTACTACAAAGTACAGAAGGAAGACCTTATAAAAAAAACGTTAATAATAGGAAGGCTAGAAAACAGCAACGGGCTTACAAGTAAGAAAATTTATGAAAAGGGCCTGGTCGAGTTTAGCTCTGTTTTTTGAAGAGGAGAGTATTTTGGAGAGTATAGGAAAGAAGACAAGACAAATTTCACTAAAGGTTCCTTTAAGCTTCCTTCTGTTAGTTTTATTTGCCTGTGCCTCTCCAATGAAGAAGGTACAGGTTTCAAGTAAGTTTGTCTCAAACAACAGACTGCCGGTGTTAAAATTAGCTATACTGCCTCTTAATGGGGAAATAGAAGGAACTGAGTTCTTTCGCGAGGCGCTTCATGCCGCTCTCATGGATACTGAAATGAACATCTCTGAAAAGTTTGTAGTCGACGGAGTTATTAAAAAGAATGGCTGGAATACTTCGGAGAAGCTTTTCGCAATACCACCGCAAAAGCTGGGAGAAGCGCTTGGAGCCGACGCTTTGCTATATGGGAAAGTGACTAAATGGAACAAATATTACGCTATTATACATTCAACTCTTGTTGCTGGACTTGAACTTAAATTGGTCGACGCGCGAACAGGAGAGCTACTGTGGAGAGGACAACGGGTGGACAGGGAGTTTGAAGGATTGATAAAGATTCCAACAGGTATTATCCGCGCAATTGCGGACCCCATTTCAGGCATTATCTCCACAATTGCTGACCCCATTTTTTTTGTTAGTAAAAAAAGCAACCTGGATGCACTGGCAAGCAAAGTCGCCAAAGATATTACAGAGTCCTTGAGAAATCCATATACAATAAAAAAAGCAGATAAAATGGATCAAAAAATCATAATAACGTCAGCAGACGAATATATTAAAAAAATTGAAGAAAATAATACCAGCATGGAGATAAATCCTCTTGAAGAAGTATTGATTGATGGCAGTATTCCCCCTGTGGAACTTGAAGATATCCCATCATTAGAAGATGATTATCTATCTCTGGAGGGTATCAGGCCTGACTTTATGAAAACCGCAGAAGTCGCAGAGAAAGTCTTACACTTATCTAAACCAGAAAAACAGCCTGAACTTCAGGAAACATACGATGTCGCACCAATGCCGGGGGATTCTTCAGTCACTTCACAAAAACAGTCTTCAAACGATATAAAGTCAGCTTCTTTAAAAACTGAAAAGTTAGCGGATAAAAAAACAAAAACCTCTAAACCTGCTAAAATCTCTTCAGATAAAAAGAATATCTATACCATACAGGTTGGGGCCTTCCAGAGCCGGAACTATGCAAAGACGTTAATAGAAAAACTGAAAAGAAAAGGGTATAACTCATTTATTGCAATGGCAAGAATCGGCAAAAAAATGTGGTATAAAGTTCAAGTTGACCACTTCCAAGATAAGAAAAAAGCAGTCCTTTATGCCAAAAAGCTTAGGAAAAAAGAAAAACTGCTATATTTCATTACAAAAACAGACGCTGCTCCGCCTGCCTGATGTAACATCTAAAACATAGAATCCTGAGCGCCCTTTTTATACTTTTTCCCAAGATGTTCATAAGCCTGAACAGTAGCCATTCTACCACGAGAGGTTCTCTGCAGATATCCTTTTTGAATTAAAAAAGGTTCATAGACATCTTCTATAGTGATTTTTTCTTCGCTGATTGAGGTTGCAATTGTATCTATACCAACAGGTCCGCCTGAGAACTTATCTATAATCGTTAATAAAATAGCCCTGTCCATTTTATCAAGTCCCTTTTCATCGACTTCCAATGATTTCAGCGATCTGTCGGCCACTTCTTTAGTTATTTTTCCGTCCTCCATTATCTGGGCAAAATCCCTTACCCGTCGTAACAGCCTGTTTGCTATCCTCGGGGTTCCTCTAGATCGGCGCGCCAGTTCAAAAGTACCGGGATCATCTATGCTTATTTTTAGGATTTCTGCGGAGCGGTTCACAATGGTTTTTAGTTCATCTTCACAGTAATAGTCGAGGCGGTCTACAATACCAAACCTATCTCTCAAAGGAAAAGTAAGCATGCCAGCCCGCGTAGTGGCGCCCACTAATGTGAATTTTGGTATATTTAATTTAATGCTCTTCGCGCTCGGTCCCTGCCCGATAATAATATCCACATGGTAATCTTCCATGGCAGGATACAGAATTTCTTCAACTACTGTATTCAATCTGTGCATTTCATCAATAAAGAGCACGTCCCCATTACTCAGGTTTGTCAACAGCGCTGCCAAATCACCCGCTTTTTCAATAACCGGCCCAGCGGTTGTAACGATATTCGCGCCCATTTCATAGGCAATAATATGAGCGAGAGTAGTTTTTCCCAGTCCCGGAGGACCATAGAGCAATACGTGATCGAGAGGCTCCTCTCTTTCTTTAGCTGCCTGAATGAATACCTTAAGGTTCTTTTTAATTTTTAATTGTCCAACGTATTCATCAAGCGTTTTAGGGCGCAGGCCTATTTCAAGAGAAACTTCTTCTTCAGTTTGAGTTTCAGATTGACCCGTATCAGGTGATAGGTTTGGATTTGACATATTCTTAGTTATAGGGTGTTAGTCATTAGTGAAAATTAGTGAAAGAATTTTTCTAATTGATAGCCGCCAACTGACACCCGACCCCTGACAACTTTATACGGTTCCGGACAAGACTTTTAACGCACTTTTAATTAGCGTTTCGACAGTAAAACTATCCTCATTATCGTTGTTCTTCAGAGCTGCAGTCACTTTTTTCAGCGCTGATTCCGCGGACAGCTTTTTATATCCCAGGTTTATCAAGGCCGAAAGCGCGTCTTTTAACACAGTTTTCGTTAAAGGATCAGCGGAATCAACAATTGATGACGCATCCAGAACTATCTTATCAACCTTTTCTTTGAGTTCAAGAACAATTCTCTCCGCTGTTTTTTTCCCGATACCGGGAATGGAGTTTATTTTTTCAATATCGCCCTGCAGAATTGCTTCTCTAAGTTCATTGACCGACATTCCCGACAAAGTATTGAGTCCCACTTTCGGACCGATTTTCGAAACACTTATGAGATACTCAAACATCTCCTGCTCTTCTTTTGTGAGAAAACCAAAAAGATTAAAAGCATCTTCCCTAACAATGGTTATTATTCGAAGCTGAAGAATCTCTCCCGTTTCCGGCAAGGCATAATAAGTAGATAAAGGCACATAAACCTGGTAGCCAACTCCGTTCACATCCACTATCAGACGATCAGTAGATTTATACGCTAACTTCCCTTCAATTCTTGCAATCATGAGTTTATCTTTTCCGCGAACTCTGCAATAAATTACTACATTTTTCTTTAAAAACAGCGGAATGCAAATGGCATATAGCGACTGCCAGGGCGTCTGACGCGTCAAAAGGTTGTGGGGTTTCTTTTAAACAAAGTAGTTTTGTGACCATAATCCGTACCTGGTTTTTATCCGCCCTTCCATAGCCTGTAATAGATTGTTTAATTTCCAGGGGTGTATATTCAGCGGTTTTGAGGCCGGAGTTTATTAACGCAAGAATAGTTGCCCCCCTCACCTGCCCCAATTTTAAAGCGCTTTTCGCGTTTTTCGCAAAGAAAATATTTTCAATAGCTCCTACGGAAGGCTCGTAATCTTTGATAATTTCACACAGATCGTCGTAGATTTTTTTTAACTTTTCAGGAAAGGATTGGTTGCGCTTTGTGCGAACAGCTCCCCACTTAAGAGTATTTAAGTTTTTCCCTTTTTTTTCGACAATTCCATAGCCGGTTATAATGCTTCCAGGATCTATTCCCAATACACGCATAAGTTTTTTTTGCAATCAGCTATCAGCATTTAGCTTTTAGCGATCAGCAGAAGCTGAATGCTGATAGCTATTCATTTATCCGGTCTTCGCAAGGTCTTTTTCAGCGATGTCAAAATTAGCGTATGTTTTCTGGATGTCATCATGGTCATCCAGTTCTTCCATTAGCTTTATCACCTGCTGAGCGTCTTTCCCTTCTACCTTAAGAGTGGTCTCCGGAATCATGGAAATTTCAGCCATGCTGAATTCAATTTTGTTTTTTGAAAGGACATTTTTTACATTTTCAAAATCTTCTGCCGCAGTTACAATTTCTAACGTCTTATCCTCGGTTTTAATATCTTCCGCGCCAGCGTCAATGACAATTGACATAAGTTTATCCTCATCCACTTTATCAGAATCCACAAAGATCAATCCTTTTTTATGAAACATCCAGTTTACACATCCCGATT
Organism: uncultured Nitrospirota bacterium; assembly: GCA_913051775.1. Taxonomy (GTDB): domain Bacteria; phylum Nitrospinota; class Nitrospinia; order CAJXCL01; family CAJXCL01; genus CAJXCL01. Next base: position 10,761 of record CAJXCL010000043.1, read on the forward strand.
CCGCCATATTTCCATTGTTTTTGGAAAAAATCTTTCTTAATTCCGCTACCGTCCTGTTTTTATTGTCTGTCAGCACATCCGCCATAATCGCTACACCGGCAGCGCCATATCCCTCATAAGTATGCTCCTCGTAGTGGACTCCGGGAAGTTCTCCAGTTCCTTTTTTAATAGCCCGCTCAATATTATCCTGGGGCATGTTTACCGATTTTGCAGATTGAACAGCGGTTCGTAAACGAGGGTTCGAGGCAGGATCACCGCCGCCGATACGGGCTGCGACAGTAATTTCTTTAATAATTCTTGTAAAAACCTTGCCCCGTTTTGCGTCAACCGCCGCTTTTTTATACTTAATACTTGACCATTTCGAATGGCCGGACATAATACATTCTCCTTAAAAGTTCTTAATTTCGACAGGATCAACTTGAGGGACTGGGCTTCGGCAGACTCAGCCTGACATTGTTAGCTATGTTGTTATGGTGAGCTTGTTGAACCATATCTTCTGTTCATCCTGTTAAAAAAACAGTTTAACTATCACATTGTCTTTTATAAGTTTATTATAATAAACGGCTTCTGAAAGTAAAGAGTAAAAAAGTTCTAATTACATTGATTAATTTATTTGGACAGGGATTAACACAGATTTTTTATGATTTTTTTGGAGCACTGGGTCTCTCAGTACCAGTTGGGTGCAAAGCCTTCCTGCATTGTGATTTTAAAAAAAAGCTTAGAAAAAACACAGTTAACCTTATCAAGTAATTGCTAATTGTTAATTGATGACTGCTAATTTTTTATGTGATAATATTATTAACAATGAGAAAACTTCTTTTTTATATAACACTGGTTTTAATCTTAACCGGTTCTGGTATTACCGGTTTTAAGTATTATGGGATAGACCATAAATCCGGTTCACTCTTTAAAACCGCTGTTGTTGAAAAAAAAGATATGAAAAAAACCATCCTGGCCACAGGAATCGTGAAACCCATGGTAGGGGCGGAAGTGAAAGTAGGCGCTCGGGTATCGGGCAAGGTAGAGCGCTTATTTGTTAAAGTGGGAGATCATGTAAAAAAAGGAGAAGTGATTGCCACTGTGGAAGATGATGACCTGAGAGCAAAGGTGGATCAGGCACAAGCTAATTTAAACGCAGAAAAAGTAAGGCTCATTGCCATTGAAAAGGAAACTCCTAAAGAAATTATAAAATACCAGGCAAAAGCAGCACAGGCAAAGGCAAATATGGAAGCGGAAAAAGCAAAACTCGAGGCCATTAAAAACGAAACTCCCGAGGAGATAAAAAAATTAAAGGCTGATGTTGATGCTGCAACCTTCAAACTTAAACTGGCTAAAGATAATTTTGAACGGGATAAGTCACTTCTAAAAAAAGGGATTGTTTCTCCGGAAAGATATGACTCGTCTTTAAAAGAACTCAAGGTTTTCAAAGCGGAACTTCGCTCAAACCAGCAGAGCCTCGTCTATGCGGAAACTAAATTTAAAAGTGACCTGAACCTTGCCAAGGCAGAAATAGCCCAGGCTAAGGCTAACTTCAAAGAAGTAAAAACGGATATTGAATATATAAAAACAAAATTTAAAAATGACTTGAACCTTGCCGAGGCAAAAGTAGCCCAGGCTCAAGCCGGCCATAAAGAAATAGAAATAGATCTTTCTTACGCGACCATTAAATCTCCTATTTCTGGGATCATAGCTTCCATATCCACTCAGGAAGGGGAAACTGTCGCGTCAGGGCTAAACTCTCCGACTTTTGTAAACATTATTGACATGGACAGGTTACAGATTGATGCCTTTGTGGATGAAACAGATATTGGATATGTAAAGACAGGAAAGAAGGCCCTTTTTACTGTGGATACCTTTCCCGGTGAAATATTCAAAGGCACTGTTAAAGATATCTATCCCAAAGCAGTGATTCAGGAAAATGTGGTTAATTATGAGGTTATAATTGATATTCCTGATTCAGATATGAACAGACTGAGACCTGAGATGACAACCAGCGTTACTGTTGTTATCGGAGAGCGAAAAGGGGTTCTTGCTGTTCCGAAAGGCGCAATAAAAAGAAAAGGGAAAAACAGTTTTGTTCTTGTAAAAAATGGCGGAGCAGGAAACCCGCCAAAAAGAAATTCGCCTTTAAAAAAAGACGTAAAGATTGGCTGGAGAGACGAAGGGTATATTGAAATCAGGGAAGGACTAAAATTAGGGGATGTGGTAATCATTGCCAGCAAGGATTCATCAGGGTTTGATCACTCCCATGTTTCATCCGGAAAAAATAAGTGATTCAACTGAAAGATATTACCAAGCTATATAACAGGGGCAAGTTAAAGGTCAAGGTACTTAAAGGGGTATCATTATCCATTAAAAAAGGAGAATATGTTTCCATTATGGCGCCGTCCGGCGCCGGAAAAAGCACTTTAATGAACATTATCGGGTGTCTTGACACCCCAACGAGCGGAACTTATTTCCTGGACAACGATGAAATCAGCGGACTTAATGACAGCCGTTTATCAGCAATACGTAATAGTAAAATAGGATTTGTCTTCCAGGCATACAACTTGTTGTCCGGAGTAAACGCCATCCGTAATGTTATGTTGCCCCTAATTTACCGAAACAAATACCCACCTGACGCAGGAGATAGAGCTGAAAAAATGCTGAAGCTGGTAGGTTTACAAGACAGGTTATCCCATAGTCCGGGCGAGCTTTCAGGTGGCGAACAGCAAAGGGTTGCTATTGCCAGAGCGCTTATTTGCGAACCTTCTGTTTTATTAGCGGATGAACCGACCGGAAATTTAGACAGTAATTCCGGAAGGGAGATCCTATCAACCTTTGATCAACTACATCAGGTAGGTAAAACAATTGTCCTGATAACTCATGATCAAAACGCGGCAAATCATGCCAAGCGCATTATACGCATGAGAGATGGATTGATAACTGAGGATACCTCATCTTAAACTCCAAATATCAAATCTCAAATTATAAATAAATCCCATTAATCAAAAAAACATTGAACCGCAATGATATTGACTCGGCCTTTGGCCGAAACCAAAAAAGAAACCGCTGCCACACACTTATCTCCCAAGATCGTTTAGACTTAATGATGCCTGTTATTAGACTCAATCTTCGCGGATAGTGCAACCTATGGATACTGGTCGTCAGAGACTGCTGAATCCTGCTGTTCTCGTGGCGCTTACTTTACCAATGGGGCATACTTAACAACTATACTCGAGAAAGTTGTCTTAGCAACGGGGTGCGTGCAATACGCCCCTAACAATATTGGTTATTTAAAGGATAGTCGCATAGTATAGTGCTTGGTTTCTTAAATAAAGTTTGAAAATTGGCAAAAGTTCATTTGAGATCTATTAAAACTCAAATTAAACTTGAAAAGGCACCGGAAGCAACGATAAAGCAAAAATTAAGCAATTAATGGCGGAAAGTATCAGCTAAACTTTGGAGGTGAGCTTAACAAAAATAAGAACTGAACATTTTGGAAAATATTTACCATAATCATGGAGAATCACTAAATAAACTTTAAAGTTTTCCACAATTCCGACAATTTTCCTATTTCAACCCATTGTTTTATTACATTTCTGATATTTTTGTCGGAAAGAATTAAGCAAGTTTAGGCATCACATTCGTCTTACTTCTTGTCTACAGTCGGCTGTAATATAGAAATACTTTTATCAAGCAATTCTAAAGCTAATTGTATTATTTTTCTCGGGTCTCCTTCTGCTTGCAAAGTAGTTTTATTCTCTGATTCACCATATATATAATTAAGGTAGTCTTGCTGTGTTTGTATAATTTTTTTTGTACCGCTAATTCTTTCTATTCTAAGTTTAGAAAAAATACTCTTATATTTCTTCATAATGTGAGGTACAGTAATTATTGCATCTCCTTCATTAGCCAGTAAATCCAGAATATTTTTTAATGCTTCTTCTACACTTTTAATATCATCAAATAAGCTATCATCTAAATTAGATCTCCCCCTCCCTTTCATTGTCATTATTGCTAGCTTCATCCATATTGATTTTAATTCTTCCTTTTTGATGAGTATCTCAAATCCTACCTCAGTTAAATTTGATTTAATAAAATAAGGGACATCGGATTTAGATTCAGAAGCTGATAAAGTGGTATAGAAAATAAATGAGAAGCCTATGAATAAAAATAATGAATATTTAACTTTATCTGGAATCATGTTATTTGTGGTAAGGCGACAGACTGTTTCCACAATTTCTACATTTAAACCCCTGAAGGATTAAAACTGGATAAAGCCTATGAGGTATATAGCCAAAAATTCAGACGCGAAGACTTTGAAGAAGAAACCCCCTTTAATCCAAAGAATAAAATTTGAGTTTTCTCAAGTTAATTTACGGTAACCGTCTTAGCATGCCAAAGGCTGCCAATCATTGACGTTAGTGATGACCTCCGCCATGCCCTTTACCCTTCCTAGCCTGACTCAGATGTTCCATGTCAAAAGATAAACGTTGCTCTGATGTCAACATACCTCGCATTTCAAGCATGTGGTCATATTTTATTCGCATAATCTCCCGTTTCAAATCAATGATTTCGTTGATTTTGTCATGAATTGTATTCGTGTCAGGGTCATCCTTTATAACTAAATTGATCAACTCAACCTTCTTCAGCTTTTTTTGTGCTTTCAGTACACTCATTGATTTTTTAAGATTCAGGTGCATAGTATCGGCCTGTTTTTTCTGAGAATCGGTAAGAGTTTGTTTCCATTTTGGTCCGGACTTATGATGTCCTCCATGACCTGTTTTACTGCTTTTCCCATGTGACATTTTTTGATGTCCCGGACCGGAATAACTATGTTCCTTTTTTTTACTCATCTCAGCCGTTGCCGGCAAAGAAACTGCCATCACAAACATCAAAACAGAAACCATTAAAAAATTCCTTAATTCATTCATAATGAACCTCCTTTAAAAAATTTTGTGGAAAATATTTTTTTGAGTTTTTTGATGTCGATAAACTACTGTAATATATTAATAAATGTCGAGACTATCCATAATAAATTTATTATGGATAATCTTGCTCAAACTTAAGTTGTCCTTTCTCAGTATATGATTTTTTGTTAATTTTTTTGCCATCTTTGTAAGTGTCTATGTACTGATACTCACCATTTTTATAATATCTCCTGGTAATTCCTTCCAGTTTGCCGTTTTTGAAGTTAGACTCACCCCCTAACTGTCCAGTTCCATAGTAGTGCTTTGCAATTCCTTCCGTTTTTCCATTTTTAAAGTTTTTTTCCATCCATAACTGCCCGCTTTCATAATACATTTTGCCAAATCCTTCAGCTTCCCCGTTTTGAAAGTTTACACTTTGTTTTAGTTTTCCACTTTCATAGTATACCGTAGCAATTCCTTCCTGCATGCCGTTTATGTAATTCCTCTCAAAGTTTAATTCTCCACTTGGATAGTATTCCTTTTGAAGTCCTTCCAGCTTGTCGTTTTTATAGTTTAAATCTTGTTTTAGTTTTCCACTTGGATAGTACAACTTTGCAAGTCCTTCCATTTTACCATTTTTGTAGTGTGACTCCCACGATAACTCCCCTTTTTCATAGTAGTTCTTTAGAAGTCCTTCCTCTTTGCCGTTTATTACATTTACTTCTGACTTCAACTTTCCACTTGGATAATACTCTTTCCTTACTTCAGCAGAAGCTAAAGATGAGATAATTAATATTGTGGCAAGTAGAAGTACAATTGAAGAGACGCTTTGGCGTGAAAAAGTTTTCAGGACTTTATTAAGATGACAGTTACCAGAATAATGGGACAGTTTCATGGTTTCTGCTCCTATGAAAATTGATGCGTAATGATAGCATATTTAGGGTTAGCAGAAAAATGGCATTCAATTAAAATGAGAGAGGTAGAAACATTGGGGAGAAGTTAGGGGAAAATCACGGGTTATGTTTAAATCAACAAAGGATATTATGGTAACGGGGCAGGTAATTTTCCCCAAAAAAAAAGGCCA
>CAJXCL010000044.1 GCA_913051775.1 uncultured Nitrospirota bacterium
TTTTAATTTGCAGCGGTAATTCAACCAGGCAAGTCCAGAGCATAGCAGATGAAATTATTGAATGTTTAAAGGCTAAAGGTACTAAAGGTATAAATGTTGAGGGCTATCAAACCGGGAAATGGGTGCTTTTGGATTGTTTGGATATTGTTGTTCACATATTTCATGAAGAAGCAAGAAATTTTTACGATATTGAGCGGCTATGGGGAGACGCGCCTGTAGCGAAGCTTGCTTTGAATAATTAATTATATATAATATTAATATGGATTTGAAAACAAAAAATCAATTTAAGAATATGTTGACCCAGATGAAGGATACGTTGACTTTGGGTCTGGAAAGGTGCCTTAACGACAGCAAGGAAGAAGTTAATGGCGGCGTTCCTGATATTGCTGATGAAGCTACTCGCACTTATAACCGCCAGGTAATGTTAAATTTGAGCGAACAGGAAAGATCTCAATTAAGTAAAGTGAATGAAGCCATTCAAAAGCTGGAGGATGGGCGCTATGGCATATGTGATGAATGCGGAGATCGTATTCCTGTTAAGCGTTTAAAGGTAGTTCCTTTTGCTAAATTTTGCGTTACATGTAAAAGTAACATGGAAGAAAACCCTTAAAATATACCCCCGATGTTTTTTCTGCAGATTCTTTTCTTTGCTGTTCTTTTAGTAGCTTCTGTTTATTTCACCCTCCTGAATCAGGCTATAGTTCCTATTCATATAACAAGTTCCATGGAATACCAGGTGCCAGTCAGTATTCTGGTATTAATAATTTTCGTTTGCGGACTCGCAATAGCTTCAATATTGAACTTTATCAGCAATTCCAGGTTCAGAATCGGCCTCTGGAGAAAATACCGCAAAAAAGAAAAATTGAGCAAAGACTATATAAAGGGACTGGAATATTATATTTCTGGACAGCAAAAAAAATCCATTCCTTTATTAAAAAAGGTCACGGAGGAGGATTCAAAAAAAACCATGCCGTTGACGCTACTGGGAAATGTTTTCCGATCCCAAAACGATTTTGAAAAAGCGATTATTTTTCACCAAAAAGCAAAATCTATTACTTCTTCAGATAAGTTCGTTTTGAAAAACCCGGAAAAAGATTACCAATCGACAAATAACCTGCCTCTTCAAAAGGAAAGAGTCAAAGAACTGGCTTTAGTAGAAAACAACAATCTGAATAATTTATATTGCTTAAGAGACATGCATATAAAGAGTGAAAACTGGAATGAAGCTATTGTTGTTCAAAAGGAGATTATTGCAAAAATTAAAGACCCTGGTAAGCACAAAGAAGAAAAAAGAAAAGCCAGTATTTTTTATTATGAAAGCGCTCTGGGTTCTTTCGACAACGACTTCTTTCAGACTGCTATTCAAAATACTAAGAATTCGATAAAGGCAGATGCAAATTTTTCAGCATCTCATATATTACTGGGGGAAGCTTATTTGAAATTACGAAAAGAAAAAAAGGCGTTAAAAGCGTGGGAACAAGGCTATAAATATACTGATAACCCACTATTTCTAAAGCGAATTGATAAATTCTATATTGATCGTAACTGCCCAGAAGGAGTAATTCAATTATATAAGGATGCTATTAATAAAAAATCAAAAGTTCCCCTTCTTCATTTTTTATTAGGTGAAGCTTATATTAGATTTGAAATGTTTGATGATGCCATGTCCGAATTTCAAAAAGCCTATGCTTTTAATACGGATTCTATAGCTCTCAATTTACTTTTAGGAAAAATTTATGAAAGAAAAGATGATTTTCAGTCAGCCTCCATTGAATACCATAAAGCATTTCAAAAAGAACTGGCCTCTGCTCTAAAGTTTACGTGTGGAAAATGCGGTTACCAGCTTAGTAAGTGGGTGGGACGCTGTCCAGAATGCAAAGAATGGGAAATTAAAAGTTTTAATATACACAAGCCTGAGCAAAAGCTACTGGATTAATGGTTTTACGAAGCATGTGAGCCTGCCAAAATAATCACTATGGCAGACTGTTGTGCTTCAAAGATGCTTTCCTGTCACCCTGAGCTTACCGAAGGGTCATAAAAATCATTAAATTAAGCTTCCTCCACAACTACTGCCATTGCCGGCCGTACAACCATAACAATGCTCTCCAACCTGAATATCGGCACCAATAAGCTCTTGTAATGCTACTTCTCCAATTATATATGGCTTCCCGTTCTTTAGATACAGGTTGAGCATCTGGTTAAAATCACAATCATAAAGCCTCCCATCCCAACCGACACTCACCTGGGTTCTACACATAAGGTGCTCTATAATTTCAGTATTAAAATTTCCCTTCAGTAATTCCAAATAATATTCATATTTTCCAATTTTCTTTAAATATCTTTCATAACGGTTGATGGGAAGATTGGCAAGAACATATAAATTGTTAAATACTATCCCAAAACGTTTGAAAAGTTCATGTTTATATTGCTGCTCGAGTTTTTTTTGCAGGGGTGGCAAACTTACACTGGCTGGATTATAAACCAAATGCAGCATCAGATTAGCGCCATTTTTTCCATAGCCGATATCATTTAACATTTTTAGCGCTTCGATACTCTTTCTGTAAACCCCATTAGCTCTAATCTTGTCAACATTTTCTTCTAAATAACAAGGAAGCGAGCAAATCAGTTCCACTTCATTGTCTTTATAAAATTGAGGAAGACGTTTTTTGTTATTCTCCACAATTACGGTTAAATTGCTTCGAACTATAATATGGCAGTCAATACTTCTTAAAGAAGAAACAAGATGCTTGAAATGGGGGTTAAGTTCGGGAGCACCGCCGGTAATGTCAATTGTTTTAATAGACGATTTTTTAACAAAACTGACCACACTGTCAATCGTATTCCGCGTCATGATTTCATGCCGATCAGGGCCAGCATCAACATGACAATGCACGCAGGATTGGTTACATAATTTTCCGACATTTATCTGAAGGGTATCTACTCCTTTTCTTCCTATAGAAATAGATAATCTTTTCAGGTTGTCGCTAAAAGTTTTCATTACGTTCATTGATTTTCTGCTTTGTAACAATAAAAATATTATATTATAAAGCCACTTTTTTTGAAAGTGTTTAGAAGAAAATAACAATAGGAATTGAAAGGGAGACCCTTTTAGTCTATCATTTTTTGAAATATGAATACATTTTTTTTAACACTTATAATTGGAGTAGTTATATGGTTCATCAAGCTGCAAGCGCGCAACACGCATTTTCTCCACATGGCTCAATTGGAGAAATATCAGATTAATGATTATATATCCTGGATTTCTCGAAATAAAAAACATCTTCCGGACCTTAAAGAAATATATTTTACTGCAGCACTTGTTTTTACCGGTTTGTGGTGCCTTTATTTAAACCTGAATAAAGCAGAAATACTACTCATAATATTATGGATAGGATGTACCGCATACCTTTTTTATAAAAGAGATCGACCAAAATACAAGAAGAAATTAGTTTTTACGCCAAGGGCAATCAGACTCTTTATAACATCGAACCTGCTTTTTCTTTATCTTACATTTGACATGCTGCTCCGGATTTTCTCAAGCACACAATATGCTACACTCCTGGTTATATTTGTTATTATTGCCGCACAAATCATGTACCAGCTTGCCTTCTATTTTATTTTGCTCGGGATATTAATCAACCACCCAATAGAAACAGTAGTTAATAAATATTACTTGCAATCCGCTAAACATCTAATTCGCGGGAGTAAAGCAAAGATTATAGGGATCACAGGAAGTTATGGAAAAACCAGCGTCAAAAATATATTGCACACTCTCTTATCCGTAAAATACAAAACACTAAAAACCCCGGAAAGTTACAACACCCCCATGGGAATTTGTAAGGTTATTCGTGGAGACCTTAAACCGGATTATGATTTTTTTATAGTAGAAATGGGAGCCAGACGCGTGGGAGAGATTAAAGAATTATGCGATTTAGTTGAACCAGAGATAGGAATTATAACTGCTATTGGCCCGCAGCATCTTGAGACTTTTGGTTCTTTGAAAAACATTTCAGAAACAAAATATGAGCTGTTAAAATCTTTACCAGATAATGGCACCGCTATACTAAATTGTGACGATTCTATTTGCGTCGATATGGTAAATAAAAGACGTTTTCAAAATATATTCTTATTTAGCACTGATTTCGATAAGAAAAAGATACCTCAAAAAGAAGAAATTTCTTATACATTTGTTGAAGCAAAAAACATTTCCACTGATTCCAATGGGAGCGGTTTTATTCTCAAATACGGACGGTCCGAGGTCGATATAAAATCCCCTTTGCTGGGACGACAGAATATCCATAATATATTGGCGGCTACAGCGGTTGCTCTCCACTACGAAGTAACCCTGGAGGAAATCAAAACCGCTATAAAAGATATAAAACCAATTCCCCATCGACTTCAGCTAATTAAAAATCCGAACGGGATTATTATTATTGACGATGCATTTAATTCTAATCCGGTCGGTGCCAAGATGGCTCTGGACGTTTTAGGAAAATTTAAGGGAGGAAAAAGAATACTTGTTACCCCCGGGCTTGTTGAACTGGGAGAAATTGAATACGAAGAAAACAAAAAACTGGGTGAAAGGGCAGCTGCAATATGCGATTACGTCATTGTTGTCGGAAAAACACAGGCAGAACCGATAATTGCTGGCCTGGAAGAAAAAAAATTTTCTTCAAACAAAATAAAAAACGTCCAATCACTGAGTACGGCTTCTCAGCACCTGCAGACAATACTCAAACCCGGTGATATAATCCTTTTTGAAAACGATTTGCCTGATAATTATTTGTAACAGTATAAGGGATCAATCTAAGTGAAAATTATAAGTAAATATGTCCTTCATGAATTTATTAAGCTTGTTTTATTATCAATAATTACGTTGATCATCCTATATGTGGTAATCAGTTTTTTTGAAAACATTGACGAATTTATTATGAATCATGTGCCTCCCTCTCTTTGTGTTCGCTTCTATCTGTTTATGCTTCCACGAATATTTTTTGAGATGGCGCCGTATTCCATACTCCTTGCAACATTCGTTTGTATCAGTTCTTTATCGCAACACTCTGAACTTACGGCAATGCGCGCCTGCGGAATACCCCTCTTATCTATTACTACGCCTATTCTTTTTGTTTCTTTATTTGTCACTTTAATTGCAATTGTAAGCAATGAGTTTATCACTCCGTTTACCAACCAAAAAGCCAATTATATTCAAAATGTCTTGGTTCGCAAGGGAAAACCCAGAAGTATTATTCAAGAAAACAAAATATGGTACCACTCAAAAAACGGTACCCTCTGGAATATTGAATACCTGAGTCCAAAAACCAGGACCTTGAAGGGCATCCACATTTATTTCTACGAATCCGGAAATTCATTATCAATGCGGCTCGACGCTTCCACTGCTGTGCATGACGGAAAAGACTGGATATTTAAAGATGCATATGTACGAAAATTTAACGATTTAAACAATCCGGAAAGCAGTTATTTTAAAAGCGCAAAGTATCGGTTTTCTGAGAAACCGGAAGACTTTTTTAGAATCGAACGAAAAGAAAATGAAATGAGTATGAGGCATATCCATCAATACAGGCAAAAGCTGCGAAATGAAGGCCTGGATCCCACCAGGTATGACGTGGATTTCCATTATAAAATATCTTATCCTTTTATCTGCATTATTATGGCCCTTATAGGCATACCTTTTTCGCTCCGGTCGAACCGTGCCGGAGGAATTGTATTTTCATGCGGTTTGAGCATTATCGTGGGTTTTGTTTATTACTTTTTATTTAAAATGTTTATCTCTATCGGCTATGGCGGAGCGCTCCCTCCATTGCTTTCCGCTTGGGGACTTAACATTATTGCTCTCGCTTTCGGATTTTATATGTTGTTGACCATTGACAGCAGCAATGTTTCCTTTCCTTTTTTCCAAAAAGGCTAGCAGCAAATGATCCGTAAAGCAGCCATCGATATTGGGACAAACACCACCCGTCTTCTGATTGCGGATTTAGCTCATGATGGAACCTTTACAGAAATTTTTTGCCGTCGAATAACCACGCGCCTCGGGGAAGGTCTTTGCAATCATAATCATTTGAATGACACCGCTGTTCAGCGTACTTTTAACGCGTTAATCATTTATTCGAAAGATATAAAAAAATACAAATGTTCTAATGTAAGAGCGGTAGCCACCAGCGCCGTGAGGGAAGCGGATAACGGAGAAGAGTTTGTTCGAAATGCAAAAAGAGAAACCGGAATGCATATAGAAGTGATTAACCAAGAAGAAGAGGCGCGTCTTACCACACTCGGTGTTTTAAGTGGACTCAGGGAAAAACCTGAGACAGCCATAATCTTCGATATTGGTGGTGGAAGCACTGAATTCATTTGTATAGATACCCATGCAAATCCCACAAAAATTATTGGGCTTTCCATGGGTATCGTTCATCTCAGTGAAAAACATATCAAATTAGACCCGGCAAATCAGAAGGAACTTAATACTCTAAGAGTTGAGGTAAAAAAAGAATTAGCCAAAGTAAAAAGGGAAATAGGATGTATTCGAGACTTTACCCTGATAGGAACTGCCGGCACTTCCACTCAATTTGCCGCTCTTGATCTGAACCTTTTCCCTTACGACCCTGCTGCAGTAAACGGACACAAAATGAGTTTCTCTGTAATAGAAAATATTTTCGCTGAGTTAAAATCAAAAACCACAGCTGAAAGAAAAACCATCCGGGCTGTGGAGCACGGGCGGGAGGATTTAATAATTGCCGGTGGAGTTATTTTACTGGAGGCTATGGAACTTTTTAATGCAAAGGAATTAATTATCAGTGATTTTGGGCTAATAGAAGGTATTATTATAAAATAGCTTTTATTTATTATCTTAACACTTTAATTAAAATTTCTATTGTGATATTATACGTTTTAGAAATAAAGGCGCCTTGATAAAGGATTGGGTTTTAAATTTCCCAATCCATTTTTTTTGTCTTTATCACGTTGGAAGGCCTGGTAGAGAACCACGGGGATTAAATTAATGCTGTCAGAAATAGAAGAATGTTATTATTTCTGATTAAAGCAGTAATATTCTAAAGGGGTGTCCTTTGCTTATCCGTGGTTAAATTATTTTATACAAGTTTTGAAAAATCATGGAATTTAAAGCTTTAAAAAAATCGGGTATTTTTAATTTACTTTCTACTTTCGGCAAAGAGATTTTCCAGCCCCCCGGAATTGTTGAGTGGAGCGAGAGAGCTAAAAAAGAAGCGGCAATTAACTCCACTGTTGGAGTTGCTACAGGCAAACCTTCCGAATATATGGACTCCTCCTCTGATAAGGTAGGTATATTCCATCTTTCAGCAATTAAAGAGCTGTACAATAACTTTAAACCCGAGCAAATCTTTGCTTATGCCCCGGTGTTAGGCATTCCTTCAGTTCGAAACAGTTGGAAAAAATGGATCGGATTTAAATTAAAAGATCACAATCCAGCAATTGAATCAATTATTACCCAGCCATATGCAATCCCGGGTATTACAGTGGGGATATATGTTTTATGCCGTATGTTCCTCTCACCGACGGAAAAGGCCATTCTTCCGGAAAAAAGATGGGGGAACTACGATGCGATAATTAAAAGAAATATTGGTGCCGGTATCCAGTCTTTTACCCTATTTCGAGAAAATCGTTTTAACTACGAGGGACTGAAGAGTGCTATTGTTGAGACCGCAAAAAACCAGGACAAGGCATTTGTTCTGTTAAATTTTCCGAATAATCCCACCGGCTATTCACCGGACAGGGAAACAGCAGAAAAAATATGTTCAACCCTTAAAGAATCTGTTAAGGAATCGGGTAAACCTCTTATAGTAGTAACGGATGATGCATATGAAGGGTTTGTCTATGACGATTCTCTTAAACATTCAATATTCTCTCATCTTGCCGAGTTAGGCAAAGATATTCTTGCAGTTAAAGTAGATGGTATTACAAAAGAACTGTTGTTCTGGGGAGGACGCTTAGGAATGATTACTTTTGCAATTCCACCGTATTTTGGGGACAAAGGGGAAATTGAGCTGGAATTGGAAAACAAGTTTGTCGGCCTTGTCCGTGCAACTATTTCAAACTCTACAAAGATAATTCAGGAAGGAGTTGCTTCAATAGTTTCAGAGCCTGATAAATTTCTACAAGAACGGGAAAGGATTATATCGATAATAGGTAAGAAGGCCAATGCCTTAAAAGAGGAATTAGAGAAAAATTCCAACCCGGAGATTCTTCCTGACCATTTTAACAGTGGTTTTTTCGCTTTTTTAAATATAAAAGATGTTTCCGCTGAAAAACTGGCAGATCACCTATTAAAAAAATATAAAATTGGAGTCATCCCTTTTGAAAAGAAAAAGGAAAATATTAACGGCCTCAGATTAACATTCAGTTCTCTTTCTGTTGAAGAGATTCCCCGCTTAGTCGCTGGGATTAATAACGCGGTAGCAGATCTGAAGTAAACATCGGAGATCAGTTGCCAGGGTCAGGGCCAAGATCTCGGATGATTTTTCAAGTTACCGTCATCTGAATCGTGAAATTAAAATTCTTTAAGTATAAAAAATAAAATGTCTCATTTAGTTATTATTGGCGCCCAGTGGGGAGATGAAGGAAAAGGGAAGATCATCGACCACTTAGCTAAAGATTTTGATGTGGTTGCCCGGTACCAGGGCGGACATAATGCGGGGCACACTGTAAAAATCGGCGACAAAACCCGCTTCCTTCATTTTATCCCTTCAGGGATCTTTCGACCGGATAAAATATGTATTATCGGCAATGGCATGGTCATTGATCCGGGAGAGCTGATAAAAGAAATTAACACCATTAAAGCAGATGGAATTGATGTTGGCGGAAGACTCCTGGTCAGTTCAAATGCCCACCTTATTATGCCTTACCATTATTTACTTGACTCCTCCAAGGAGCAGGATTTAGGGGAAAAAAATATTGGAACCACAAAGCGGGGGATAGGCCCGGCCTATGCGGATAAAATGAGAAGAATCGGAATCCGTATCTGCGATCTTTATGAAAAAGAAAGGTTAAGAAGCCTGATAGAAGAGAATTTGAAAGAAAAAAGGTTAACCCTAAAGAAACTTTATGGACTGAACTGCCCGGAGGCTAAAAAAATTGAAAAAGAATATTTGGATTATGGAAAGAAAATTGAACCTTTTGTAACGGATACAACTTTAGCAGTTAGAAAATACTATGAAGAAGGCAAAAAATTCTTACTTGAGGGCGCTCAGGGCTCAATGCTCGATATCGACCATGGCACCTACCCTTTCGTAACCTCATCCAGCCCGTGCATCGGAGGTGTGGGGACCGGCCTTGGAATTTCACCCAGAAAACTCGATAAAATATTAGGCATAGCCAAGGCATACTGCACCAGAGTTGGTTCAGGTCCTTTTCCAACAGAGCTTTTTGATGAATTGGGGAATCAAATTCGAGAGCAGGGAAAAGAATTTGGCACGACTACAGGCAGACCACGACGTTGCGGATGGTTTGATGTTGTTGCCTTACGGCATGCCATCTGGGTTAACGGGTTTACTTCTTTAGCTATTACAAAATTAGATGTTCTTGATGATTTAGACTCCCTTAAAATCTGCGTTAAGTATAAGAACAACGGCAATGCAATAGAAGATTTTCCTACCAACCTGTCTCTCTTGGAAAATTGTAAACCTGTATATGAGACTCTTCCCGGTTGGAAAAAAAATATCTCTGGGATAAAAGATTATGCGCAACTTCCATCTAACACAAAAAGCTATCTCAAAAAGATTGAAACCCTCTCAGGTACCCCTATTTCTCTCGTATCCGTAGGCGCTGAAAGAGGAGAAACTTTGGTAAAATAGTCGCAATTACCATTCTATATTTCACTAATCGTGATCCATTTTCCCTCCAGCAGGAACATTCCATAATCAGAGAAAGTTATGGAGATTGTAATTCCCTCAGTGATAAGATAATTTGCCGTATTTTCCCCGGTTTTCAGCTTTGATATAATGAATACTACTGATATGTCTATGGAAAATAATTATTAAAAATCTAACTTTACCGATTTCCCCGCATCCCTATGACCACCATAATTGAACTTCAAAACGTTTCATTTGCTTACAAGAAAAATGAGACAGAGCATGAATCGCTGCTTTTAGAATCAGTAAACTTATCTATAGAAAAAAATTCTCTGGTGTTTTTTGTTGGCGAGTCTGGTGTCGGGAAATCATCTTTATTAAGGTTAATCAACGGGCTTGAATCTCCAATCTCAGGGGAGATCTACTTTCATGGAAAAAAAATAAACGCGCTGGATATTTGCCTGATGCGTCGGAAAATAAGTTTGCTTCAGCAGGTTCCTGTAATGTTCCCTATGACGGTTGAAGAAAACCTCAACCTTTCCCCCGGAGTGGTCAAAATATCGTTAGATGAAAAAAAAGAGATTTTTAACTCATTGGGGTTGAATGAAAACGGCCTGGGTAAAATGGCAACAGAACTTTCTATCGGGCAGGCCCAAAGAGTGGCTTTTATTCGCTGCTTGATGAACCAACCTGAAGTCATGCTGCTGGACGAACCTACTGCTCCTCTGGACAAAAAAAATAAAATGAAATTATTTGAAACTATTTTGAAATACACAAAGGAAAATAAAATGACCATTTTATGGGTCACCCACGATCCATCTTTAATTGAAGAGTACCCTTTTAAAAAATTTCTATTAAAAGATAAAAGAATTTATGAAATATAGACTAATTGATCCTACCCTGTTTGACATGTTATTAGTGGGAATTTTATTTTTTCTCATACTGATACTCTCTGTTCGGGAAAGGGTAAACCTCGAAAAACAGTTAATAATTGGTAGTTTAAGAACCATTTTCCAGCTAATAATGATTGGTTATATTATTGAATATATATTCCATTTAAATCGTTTGTATATTGTTTTACTTGCGCTTGCGTTTATGGTTTTGGTTGCCACGCAAACTGCTACAACGCGACAGAAGAAAAAAATTAAAGGCTTATTCGGTTTAATGGGTTTTTCCATATTTTTAGGAACATTAATCACTACTTTTATTGTAACCTTTGTGGTTTTAAAGATTGATCCCTGGTACAGTCCGGTATATTTACTGCCTCTGGCAGGAATGATTCTTGGCAACAGTATGAACAGCGCGGCTATCGCAGGAGAACGTTTTTATTCCGAGCTGCATTCAAGGCTGCAACAGGTGGAGACACTGTTAATCCTCGGGCATGATTTTAAATTCGCCTGTGCTAAAGCAAAAAGAGAAGCTGTAAAAGCAGCAATGGTTCCTACTCTAAATTCCATGATGACTGTGGGGTTAGTGGCCCTGCCGGGAATGATGACAGGTCAAATTTTAGCCGGCGCAAACCCGGTTCTGGCCACAAAATACCAAATTATTGTTATGCTGATGATTGCTTCTACAGTGACTATCACGTCCGTAATATTTGTCAATTTGTCCATGAGGCGCTATTTTTCAAAAGGGCAGCAAATAAAAAAATATCTATTTAAGGACAATTAATTTTTTTTAACAGCCGATGCATTCTCTATAATAATTTTTATGTAAATACCAAAATTAGTTTGTTTAAAAACAACCAATTACAAGTAAAAAAAATTGAGTTTAGTGCCAAGTTTTGATAAGGTTTTTACAGTATAATTAATATTAGTTTTTAAGACAAAATATGACAGATTAAATTAAAATTGATTGCCCAAAATACCAGATAAAATATAATATTTCTTCGCACAAATTTCAAAAGCAAGGAAGCATGAAGTTGAATTGTAAAAAGTGCGGTACTTCCTTTAATTTTGATGTACCGGATGGATTAAAGAAAAGAGGAGGGAAGATATCGGATACTCAAAAAGTACTGGTGATGCTGAAATAGGAAATAAAACTAGGCTCAACAGTGATTCATGTCAGCAGTGATATCAAAGTTTGCTTAAAAGATTTATAATAACCCCTGCCTAACCTGTTTGCCCTGTCAACGAATTCTTAATGAAAAAAAATCAAACATTTAATGTAGCCTCGTACCTACCCCACATGGCAGAAAAAATGCCCACAAAAAAAGCAGTGGTTTTCTCACAAAAAGGAGATTCAACAGGAGGTAACGCATTAACTCATCTCACTTTTTCTCAACTCAACGAAGAAAGCAGCCTGTATGCTTCCGGACTCCATAAACTGGGTATCGAAAAAGGCCAGCGAGCGCTGCTAATGGTGAAACCGAGCCCTGAGTTTATTACTCTTGCCTTTGCCCTCTTCAGAATGGGTGCAATACCTATATTAATTGACCCGGGAATGGGGTTGTCAAACCTTTTAAAATGCATTAAAAAGGTGGAACCTGATGCACTGATAGCCATACCGATAGTGCATTTTATCAAAACTTTTAGACGAAAAATTTTTTTATCCATCAAGAACTCTATTACTGTTGGCAGAAAGTTTTTTTGGGAAGGAACTACTCTAAAAGCCATTAGAGAAAAAGGCATAAGTGATTTTCTTCCTGTTGAAACAAAAAAAGACGATCCGGCGGCAATACTTTTTACCTCAGGCAGTACTGGGATTCCCAAGGGGGTACTCTACCAGCACGGGATGTTCATGGCTCAGGTTGAACGCATCAAATCCCACTACGGTATTTGCGAAACAGACGTGGATATGCCTACATTTCCCCTGTTTGCCCTTTTTAGCGCTGCTATCGGCATGACATGCGTTATACCCGATATGGACCCCACAAAACCGGCTAAAGTAGACCCAAAAAAGATTGTTTCGGATATAAAAAAATATGGAGTAACGACTTCCTTTGGATCACCGGCTATATGGAACAGGGTGGGAGAATATTGTGTCAAACACAGCCTTCGCCTTCCTTCTATAAAGCGTATTCTTATGGCAGGGGCTCCTGTTCCGGAATATGTATTAAAGAGATTTAAAAACATCCTTTCGGATAATGCGGATACTTTTACCCCTTACGGTGCAACAGAGGCACTTCCAATTGCTTCGATAAGTGGTACAGAAAGGCTGAAAACAGAAGCTAAAAGCAGAGCAGGAGCAGGAACATGCGTGGGAAAACCTCTTGTAGGCATAACCATTAAAATTATAAAAATAACAGATGACCCCATTCCAGAATGGAAAGAGAGCCTGCTACTCAAAAGAGGTGAAAAAGGAGAGATCGTTGTTAAAGGAGATAGTGTTACCCGTGAATATTTTCGCATGAAAGAACAGACTGCCTTAGCTAAAATTTCAGATGACAATACTCTATGGCACAGGATGGGAGACATAGGCTATTTTGACAAAAACAGCCGGCTCTGGTTTTGTGGCAGAAAAGATCACAAGGTAATTACAAAAAACAATACATTGTTTACCATTCCCTGTGAAGCTATATTTAACCGGCATCCTGATGTTTTTCGATCCGCACTCGTTGGGATAGGGCCAAAAAAAGACCAACAGCCAATAATCATTATCGAGCCAAAAAAAGGAGAAATGCCCCGGTTTTTGTTTCGAAAGCAGTTTGTAAAAGAACTGCTGGAAATAAGCAGAAGATTTGAACATACAAAGGATATTACTGACGTGCTTTTTTATCAGTCTTTCCCTGTGGATATCCGGCATAACGTTAAAGTTCGCAGGGAAAAACTGGCACAGTGGGCAAAAAAGAAGATGGAGAACAGAAGGAAGTTGACAGGGGACAGTAGACAGTGAGCAGAAAAATTTGGCCGCAGAGTGGCCAGGGAGCCATAAACACAATTCGGCAAGGAAAGCTGAATTGGACGGTTTTTTTTATACCGCCCGAAGGGTTGAGGATAGGGAAGAGCTAAATTAAAAAAATTTTTACTCTGCATACTCAGCGTCCTCTGCGATAAAAAGCTTTTTATAAAAAAAACCGTTTATACAAATTTGTTGTGGATTGAAATATATGAAAGCATTAGTTACAGGCGGTGGAGGTTTTTTAGGACGGGTTATTGTTGAGAAGCTCCTGAAGCGTGGAACTTATGTCCGTGTTCTTGGGCGGCGTAAATACCCTTTTCTTGAGGAACAGGGTGTTGAAATTGTTACCGGTGATATCAGGAACTTTGAAGCTGTTGAAACAGCGGTTAAGGATATGGATACTGTTTTCCACGTAGCTTCCATGACAGGAATTTGGGGGAAATGGAAAGATTTTTTTGAAACTAACGTAACAGGTACTGAGAATATTCTCAAAACTTCTAAGAAAAATGGGGTTTCCAGGCTTGTTTATACGAGCACCCCCAGTGTCATCTATGGAGGCGAAGAAAATTTTGAAAATGTGGATGAAACTATCCCCTACCCCAAAAAATATAATTGTTATTATCCTGCAACAAAAGCTATCGCGGAAAAAATGGTTTTGGCGGAAAACGGTAAAGACGGTCTTTTAACCGTTTCATTAAGACCTCACTTGATATGGGGCCCCAGGGATACAAACCTGATTCCAAGGTTGATTGAAAGAGCAAAATCCGGAAGATTAATCAGGGTGGGAGATGGAAAAAACTTGGTCGATATCATTTATGTGGACAACGCAACACATGCTCACCTCCTGGCAGTTGATCGATTAGAAGAAGGCTCTCCTGTCTGCGGACAGGCATATTTCATCAGCCAGGGAGAACCGGTAGTACTGTGGGACTGGATTGATCACGTGCTTTTTAGACTAAAACTGTCACCGGTAAAAAAAACTATTTCATATAGAACTGCATACCTGCTTGGCCAACTCTTTGAGGGAATTTATACCATGTTTCATATTGCCAGCGAACCGGTGATGACGCGGTTTTTGGCTTCACAATTAGCTAAATCCCATTTTTTCAATATTGAAAAAGCGAAAAAGGAGTTAGGCTATTCTCCTGTAGTAAGCCATAAAGAAGGTCTGGAACAAATGATTAAATATTTTAGCTCACAGATTCACACGGATTTTAATGATTTAAAAAATTTGTAATTTATCAGTGTTCATTGGTATAAATCTATAGGCTATATGCTATTACTCTGTAAAAACTTGTTTTGTGAGCAAGTTTTTTCTGCTAGCTCGCCTCAGCGGTAGCTCATTTGAAAGATCTTTCCAAAGCGGAATCTTTTAGAGTAAGGATTTTGGCTATTTAAGTTCGCTTAAAAAACCCTCACAAGCTCTTCGGTTGCAGCGTTCCGCCGCTATATGCTAGAATGCTTGATTTTGTTGACCAAAAAGAAAAAGTTTCCTAAATATCTAGGCCTATATATTAATAGGTTAGCATGATGAACCATGATCGAATCGTTATAACCGGTATCGGGCTGGCATCCCCAAACGGAAATAATTTATCCGAGTTTCGAAAGAGTTTGTTAGAGGGAAAATCCGGGGTTGAATTTATCGAAACCCATTATATGGAACCTGTTCTTGCAGGTGTTTGCCACTTCGATGCATTAAAATACCAGGCTCGTAAATCCATCCGTAGAGGGACTCGTGCCGGGAGTATCGCAATTTACTGTTCCCGAGAGGCAACGGTAGACGCGAGAATTGATATGGAGAAAGAGGATACTTCAAAAATCGGTGTGTACCTCGGAATTACGGAGCATGGAAATGTAGAAACTGAAAACGAAATATATAATATTAAAAAATATGACTATGATGTCAAAGTCTGGTCTCACCACCATAATCCACGCACTGTCGCCAATAACCCGGCCGGTGAAGTAACATTGAATATGAAGATCACAGGTCCTCATTATACCCTTGGAGCTGCTTGTGCTGCCGGAAATGTGGGTATAATTCAGGGGATGCAGATGCTTCAGCTTGGAGAGGTGGAAGTCGCGATTGCCGGAGGTGTTTCAGAAAGTATTCATACGTTCGGTACTTTTGCGAGCTTTAAAAACGAGGGGGCACTGGCGAATCATAGCAACCCCGCGAAAGCATCCCGTCCTTTTGACAAAGATAGAAACGGCGTTGTGGTAGCAGAGGGCGGCTGCGTTTACATTCTGGAAAAATTGTCGCGAGCTATTGCCAGGGGAGCAAAAATTTACGGGGAAATAGCTGGATATGCCATTAACTCAGACTCATTTGATTTCATAATGCCGTTATCTAAGCGTCAGGCAGAGTGTATGTGTCTGGCATTGAAAAAGGCCGCTATAAAACCGGACAACGTGGATATAATCAGCAGTCACGCGACTTCTACACCTCAGGGAGATATTGAAGAATGCATTGCCATTAGAGAGGTTTTTGGTAATACTACATCGACATACATCAATAACACTAAAAGCTACATCGGTCATGCAATGGGAGCGGCAGGAGCCCTGGAACTGGCAGGCAACCTACCTTCCTTTCAGGATAAAATAATTCACCCAACTATCAATATTGAAAATATTGATCATAAATGTGAAATGAAATCTTTGGTAATTAACGCCCCAAAAAAGGTAGAAAAAGTCGACTATATTTTAAATAATTCTTTTGGGATGCTGGGAATTAACTCTGTTGTAATAGTTAAGCGGTTTGAAAAATAATTTCATTTTTGACCGTATATTTGTTCAATTTCAAAGACATCTAATGTATAATGTAGAATTGTCGAAATCAGGAGATTAAATGAGCAAGGAAAAAATCAGAGAAATAATTTACAATATCATTAAAGATATTGCGCCTGACGAGGATTTGAGCA
>CAJXCL010000045.1 GCA_913051775.1 uncultured Nitrospirota bacterium
CGTGCTTTTACTTAACCGTATAATAAACTTTTCTAGTGTAATGGAAATTGTGGAACCTGTTAAAGTTATTGTTTCCTCAACTGATCAAAGATAAAGAGCATGAAAGTGTTTGGCGAGCGTATTCCTTGCAACTTGCTGCGTGGTTAACGAGTGAACTTAAAAAAATCATACTCTACTAATCGCGTTGTCTTAGATGGAGCTCATGAAGACAGTATATTGATTTTATGAGCGAAGTATCCCGCGCCAAAACCATTATCTATATTGACAACCGCCACGCCGGTAGCGCAACTGTTCAGCATGGTTAAAAGAGCGGCGACGCCTTGAAAACTGGCTCCATATCCAACGCTGGTAGGTACCGCGACAACAGGTTTTTCCACCAACCCACCCACTACACTGGCTAAAGCGCCATCCATTCCGGCGACGACAACAATGACATTAGCGGAAAACAAATTTTCCTTTTTATCAAGAACTCTATGAATTCCAGCTACTCCTACATCATAGATTTTTTCCACATTGCTTCCTAGGATATCAGCGGTAACAACCGATTCTTCGGCCACAGGAATGTCGGAAGTACCTGCGGACAAGACTAAAACCTTGCCTTTTTTTTGTTTCTTTTTTTTAGCAGGGACTACTATGGTACGCGCAAGTTCATTGTATTGAGTCCTGGAATTTATCTTTTTAATTTTTTTATAAATTTCCTTGTTAGCCCGTGTGGCTAAGAGGGTATCTCCCGCAGCTAAAATCTTTTTAGCAATGGATGTAATTTGCGATATGGATTTTCCTTCACAGTATATGACTTCAGGAAATCCTTTTCTTAAATTACGGTGATGATCTATCCTGGCAAAGCCCAAATCTTCATAAGGTAATTTTTTCAGTCGTTCTAATGCCTTATCCGGAGTGATCTTTCCGTTATGGAGGCTGTTGAGAAGTTTTTTTAGAGAATCTTCGTTCAATGCTTCACCTAACAAAAATTTATATAATCAGGTATATTATATTAGAATATAGCAGTAAACCCAAATGCTAATAACGGCTGCTCGAAATAACATGACAAAAGAGAGAATTATGAAATTTAAAGTGCGCGAAAAAGAAAAGGATGCTCGAGTAGATCTTTTTTTATCACAAAAGAATATTGGATTTTCCAGGTCACAGATAAAAAGGATTATTGATATAGGGTTTGTCTTTTCCGGAACGCATCCTCTGAAAGCAAAATACAGGGTCAAGAATGGTGAACAGATTAAAGTTGTTATACCGTCCGCAAGAAAGCTGAATGTGGAAGCGGAGAATATTCCTCTTGATGTTGTTTATGAAGACGCGTCTGTAATTGTAATTAACAAGCCTCATGGAATGGTGGTGCATCCTGCCGCTGGGAATTTTTCTGGAACTATGGTCAACGCGCTTCTTTATCACTGCAAAGATCTTTCCGGTATAGGAGGAGTGGAAAGACCGGGAATTGTTCATCGTTTAGACAAAGACACTTCAGGGCTTTTAATGGTGGCAAAAGATGACCGTAGCCATCAGATGCTTACTAAACAATTGCAGGAAAGAACTATTTTAAGGAAATATATTGCTATTGTAGATGGAATGATGAATGAAAATTTCGGGACTATTGATAAAGAAATAGGGCGACACACAAAAGATCGAAAAAAAATGTCTACAGTTACAAAGAAGGGGAGGGAGTCTGTTTCTAAATTTAAAGTGTTACAGAGATTTTCTAAAGCAAGCCTGATAGAAGTAATTTTAAAAACTGGTAGAACCCATCAAATTCGAGTTCACTTATCTTCAATCGGCTATCCTGTATTAGGAGATAAAGTATATGGAGGAAGAAAGATTCGTTCAGCAGGACCTATTATCAAACGACAGGCTTTGCATGCCGCTCTTTTGGGATTCCATCATCCGAAAACAGATAAGTATCTTGAGTTTGATTCAGAGTTGCCTGATGATATGCAGGAAGCAATTAATAATTTAAAAAAACATTATTAAACCATTGTATTTTTTGACTGGATGGAGAGGATAGACCGGATATTTTATCTTGCTCGTCCTGTTATCCTGTCTAAAATTTTTTTAGCTTTATTTAAATAAAATAGAATGCAACAAATTGTAATTCAAGGTGGGAAGTCTTTAAAAGGGAAAGTTAGAATAAGCGGATCAAAAAATGCCGCTCTGCCTATCCTTGCAGCTACGATTTTAACCGACAAAAAAAATATTATTCGCAATGTTCCCAAGTTAAGAGATATAGACACCTTCTGTCGCCTTCTTACCTCATTAGGAACAAAGATTAAAAAAGAGACCAATAAGAAGGTATCAGCTGATTGTTCTAACATCAGCAACCTAGAAGCGCCTTATGATCTTGTAAAAACAATGAGGGCTTCGTTCCTGGTGATGGGACCACTATTAGCGCGCTTTGGGGAAGCAAAAGTGTCTTTGCCGGGGGGGTGCGCCATAGGAGCTAGGCCTATAAATTTGCACCTGAAGGGGTTTCAATCGATGGGCGCAAAAATCAAGATTAAGGACGGGTATGTTCTCGCAAAAGCAAAACATTTGAAAGGTGCAAAAATATATTTTGATCAACCAACTGTTACAGGGACTGAAAACCTGATGTTGGCTGCTGTTCTTGCTAAAGGAACATCCTTAATAGAAAATGCCGCAAAAGAACCGGAAGTAGTTGACCTGGCAAAAGTTTTGATTAAAATGGGCGCTAACATAAAAGGAGCAGGAACGGATACTATTAAAATTGTTGGCGTGGCTCACTTAAAAGGATTTGATCATAATATTATTCCCGATCGTATTGAAACAGGCACTTTTATGATTGCAGCTGCTCTGACAAATGGTGAAATAAAAATACTAAACTGTATACCTGGAAACGTAAAAGCGCTCATCGTAAAGCTTCAATCCGCGGGTGTAGAAATTACTACAAAAGACAACTCCTTGTTTGTAAAAGGAAAGCATTCTATTAAGCCTGTAAACCTTGTAACATCACCGTACCCTGGGTTTCCAACTGACATGCAGGCCCAGTTTATGGTATTAATGACTATGGCAAAGGGCACCAGCATTATTTCAGAAACTATTTTTGAAAACCGCTTTATGCATATTGCGGAATTAAAGAGAATGGGTGCTGATATCAGTATAGAAGGCCATACTGCTATGGTAAAAGGGGCGAAAAAGCTTTCAGGCGCGCCCGTTATGGCAACAGACCTGCGTGCTAGCGCCTGTCTTATTTTAGCCGGCCTTGCAGCAAAAGGGAAAACCACTATTTCAAGGGTATATCACTTAGATCGCGGATATGAAAAAATAGAAGAAAAATTCTCTGCCTTAGGGGCTTCCATAAAAAGAATAAGTAACCACTGATTACACTGATGGCACTGATTTAAATTTTCAGCGAAATCTGTGGTTTCGGAATATTTTACATGAAAATTATTTCTCAAACAGATAAAAATTTTGATCAAATTATCAAATCTACCTTAAAAAATAGATGTGGAGAAATTGATAATAAAGCAGAGGGAGTAGTGAAGAAAATTATTTCTGCAGTAAAACAGAAAGGAGATTCAGCCTTATTTGAATTTACATACAAATTTGATCGTATAAATTTAAATTACCGGAATATTCAAATACCTGTTAAAGAAATAAAATCCGCTTTCAATAAAGTCCCAAAAAAAAATATAAATGCACTGAAAAAGGCGGCTTCTCGAATTAAAAAATTTCACCGTCTTCAAAAAGAAAAATCCTGGAAAATTAAGGAAACAACAGGAACGGTTCTTGGTCAAATAATTAAACCAATATGCACAATGGGACTCTACGTCCCTGGAGGAAAAGCTGCTTACCCGTCATCAGTTTTAATGAATGCAGTCCCCGCAAAAATAGCAGGAGTCAAAAAACTAGTTCTATGTACACCAACTCCACGTGGCGCAATAAACCCATATGTATTAATTGCGGCAGATATTGCCGGTGTAGATGAAATATACAGAATAGGGGGAGCTCAAGCAGTTGCCGCAATGGCGTATGGTACAGAGTCTATTCCAAAAGTAGATAAAATTGTCGGACCTGGAAATATTTATGTAGCTGCAGCAAAAAAACTCGTTTTCGGTATTGTGGATATTGACATGATAGCCGGTCCCAGTGAAATTTTTATTATTGCCGATGATTCGGGAAATCCAGAATTTATTGCTGCCGACTTGCTTTCTCAGGCAGAGCACGATGAACAAGCTATTCCTATATTGATAACCACTTCCAGACAACTTGCTAATAAGGTCATATCAGAGTTGAAATCTCAAGCAAAAAGGTCTGCTCGATCTCAAATTATAAAAAATTCTCTGAGCAAAAATTGTAAAATATTTTTTGTAAAAAATTTAAAGGATGCAGCCAGAATATCCAATTCTTTTGCTCCGGAACACCTGGAATTAGCAGTAAAATATCCAAATCGTCTCTTGAAGTTAATTGATAGTGCCGGCGCTGTTTTCTTAGGGCATTTTACTCCTGAAGCAATAGGCGATTACGCAGCAGGCCCTAACCATGTTCTTCCCACAGGCGGTACAGCACGATTTTTTTCACCATTAGGTGTTTATGATTTTTATAAGCGGACCAGTTTAATTTCATGCAATAAAGCCGGACTAAAAAACCTTGCCGAACCTGTGATGAACATTGCTGAGATAGAAGGCTTTCATGCTCACGCCGAAGCTGTTAGAATTCGAGTTAAGGGGAAGAAAAAACTTTGATTTAGGTCAATGGATAAGGGTTATGGATTAAAAGTCACTCTTTCTTGATCCTTGTGCCCTTACCCTCGATCCATAAAGCGGAGAGGTTCCGCAACCAAAACAAGAATGAGCTGCACAATAGGTTGAGGGCAGGGATGGCCGAAATCAAATGGAACTTCCGCTCCGGTGTGCACGTAAAATAATCTTGTACAAAAAAAACAAGCTTTTACATAGTAATAGTATAAAAACTTTGTTGTATTTATTCGTGCAACTACTCTGCATTGTGTCTATTTATAAAATTATGGGTTGTAGAGCAGAGTATTTTGTGGTAGTTTATCAGCTCAATTGACCTTAAAAAATGCGATTTATAAAGCTATAATTAGTCTGATCCCACCAGGAATTGAATATTATCCTTTTTAAAAGACAAACTTCTGCTGAAATATATAATCTGCTATGAATAGTTCAGTTAATATGGAAAAGTTGGTTTCGCTCTGTAAACGTCGAGGTTTTATCTTTCAGAGTAGTGAAATATACGGCGGTTTGAATAGTTGCTGGGATTATGGATTCCTCGGAGTAGAACTTAAGAAAAATGTAAAAGAAGCGTGGTGGAAATCTGTAGTCCAGATGCGATCGGATGTTGTAGGCATAGATTCCAGCATTTTAATGCACCCGGATGTATGGAAGGCGTCCGGACATCTTGATTGTTTTTCTGACCCTATGGTGGATTGCAAAGTATGCAAGCACAGGTTTAGAGCGGATGATCTCAACTCCGACAAATGTCCTGAGTGTGGAGGGGAACTCACGGATGTCAGACAATTCAATCTCATGTTTAAAACATTTATGGGCACGGTTGAAGATCAACAGGCAACCGTCTATCTCAGACCTGAAACCGCTCAGGGAATTTTCACGAACTTTAAAAATATTCAAACCACGTCACGATCAAAAATCCCATTTGGAATTGCTCAGATTGGAAAGGCCTTTAGAAACGAAATTACACCCGGGAACTTTACTTTTCGAACAAGAGAATTTGAACAAATGGAGATCGAATTTTTTGTTAAACCGGGTGAAGACATGGAATGGTTTGAGCATTGGAAGAAGGAGCGCTTTAACTGGTATCTAAAGTACGGGATTAAAAAAGAAAATATACGTTTCAGAGAACATGAAAAGAATGAGCTGGCTCATTATGCTAAAGCCTGTGTTGATGTGGATTACAATTTTCCTTTTGGATGGTCTGAACTGGAAGGAGTGGCAAACCGCACAGACTATGACCTCAAAAAGCATATTGAAAAGACTGGGAAAGACCTTCTCTATTTTGATGAAGGAACAAAAGAAAAATACGTCCCCTACGTCATTGAACCGTCCGCTGGTGTTGACCGCTCTACCTTAGCCTTTCTGGTGGATTCCTATGAAGAAGAGGAGGATAGGATACTCCTCAGGCTCGACCCAAGATTAGCTCCTTTTAAAGCAGCTATTTTTCCTCTGGTAAAAAAAGATGGATTATCTGAAATATCTAGAGATATTGAGGGAAAGCTAAAGAAATACTTTAATGTTTTTTATGATGAGAAAAGCTCTATCGGTAGAAGGTATCGCCGGCAGGATGAAATAGGCACTCCGTTCGGAATCACCGTGGATTATCAGACAAAAGATGACAGTACGGTAACGTTACGGGAGAGAGACTCTATGGAGCAAGAGCGAATTTCAATAGAGCAATTAGCAAGCGCCATTGAAAGAAAAATCTATGGATGAAGCTTATTGTCTTGGATAATCTAAGTTCCTTTCACATATTTATCCCATAAAACTATGTAATAGTACTTTTTTTTAGGAGTGTAAATGAGTTTTAAGAAATACGTTTATTTTTTTGGCTCTGGCAAGGCTGACGGTAAAGCCAATATGAAAAACCTCCTGGGAGGGAAGGGCGCCAACATCGCGGAAATGACAAACCTGGGAATGGCTGTCCCAGCTGGATTTACCATTAGCACTGATGCCTGTATGGCATA
The DNA here is from genome assembly GCA_913051775.1 of uncultured Nitrospirota bacterium. Lineage (GTDB taxonomy): Bacteria > Nitrospinota > Nitrospinia > CAJXCL01 > CAJXCL01 > CAJXCL01. The sequence goes on from CAJXCL010000045.1 coordinate 6,686, forward strand.
TTATGATAACGATAAGAAATATCCTCCGGGCCTATGGGATGAACTTCAAAAGAACCTCTTAAAACTGGAAGATACCATGAGCATGAAGTTTGGCGATTCGAATGATCCATTACTGCTCTCTGTACGGTCAGGAGCACGGGTTTCTATGCCTGGCATGATGGATACTGTTTTAAATTTAGGCTTAAACGATAGGACTGTGAAGGCACTCGCAGCAAAGAGCAATAATGACAGATTTGCATACGACTCTTATCGCCGTTTCATTATGATGTTTGGTGATGTGGTCCTGGAAATAAAACGTGAGAATTTTGAGGACCTTTTGAAAAAGAAAAAAGAAGAAAAGAAGGTTAAGTCTGATAATCACCTCTCAGCAGATGATTTAAAGGAATTAGTTGATCGATATAAAGCAATAGTAAAGAATAAAAAAGGTTTTGATTTTCCGGAAGATCCTCAGGAACAACTGAAAATGGCAATTAATGCGGTTTTTGATTCTTGGAATAATAAAAGAGCTATAACTTACCGCAAGCTGAATGGCATATCAGGTGACTGGGGAACAGCCGTCAATGTTCAATCTATGGTCTTTGGCAATATGGGAGATACTTCCGCAACAGGCGTTGCATTCACACGGGATCCAAGCACCGGGGAGAAAAAGTTCTGTGGCGAGTATCTTATTAATGCACAGGGAGAAGATGTTGTTGCAGGCATCAGGACAGGCAAACCTATACTGGACCTTAAAAAAGAAATGCCGGAAGCCTACGACACTCTCGAGTCCATTTATCAAAAACTCGAAAACCATTACAAGGACATGCAGGACATTGAATTTACCATTCAGGATAAAAAACTTTACATGCTTCAGACCAGGAGCGGAAAAAGGACTGCGGCAGCCGCTGTTCGCACGGCCGTTGAAATGGTTAAAGAAGGCTTGATAGATAAAAAAACAGCGTTGCTTAGAGTCAACCCGGAACAGTTAGGTCAAATGCTGCATCGAATCATTGATCCGAAGGCAAAGTTAGCTGTATTGGCCGAGGGATTGCCGGCTTCACCTGGGGCAGGGGTAGGACAGGTCGTCTTTACTTCCGAACATGCTGAGAAACTGGCTGAACAAAATCAGGATGTGATCCTTGTGCGATTAGAGACATCACCAGAGGATATAGGGGGAATGGACGCTGCACAGGGGATTCTTACAGTAAGAGGAGGGATGGCGTCTCATGCAGCATTGGTAGCTAGAGGAATGGGAAAATGTTGTGTGGCAGGATGTAGTGACATCCAAATAGATGACAAAAATCAAACCTTTACTGTTAATGGGGCTGTCATAAACGAAGGAGAATTTATCACGCTTGACGGTAGTTCAGGAAGAGTTATTAAAGGAAAAGCTCCTCTGATAAAGCCAGAACTGCCTGAAAATTTCTTTGAATTCATGTCATGGGCTGATCAGGTAAGAAGACTTAAAGTGAGGGCAAATGCGGAAACGACTGATGACGCTTCTAAAGCCAGAAAATTCGGAGCGGAAGGTATTGGTCTTTGCAGAACCGAGCATATGTTTTTTGATAAGGGTAGAATTAAAGCGGTTCGAGAGATGATCCTCGCGGAAACTGAAGAAGCAAGGAAAAAAGCCCTGGATAAGATCATCCCCATGCAAAAGGGGGATTTTAAAGAAATATTCAAAGTAATGTCCGGTCTGCCTGTCACCATCCGCTTACTGGACCCTCCTTTACATGAATTTTTGCCTCATACTAAGGAAGATATAAAAGAATTGGCAAGAGATATGGGTGTTTCCGAGGAAGTTTTATCTGACAAATCCAGGAGTTTAAAAGAAATGAACCCTATGCTTGGCCACAGGGGATGCCGCCTGGGTATTACATACCCGGAAATCTACGAAATGCAGGTGAGGGCAATTATAGAAGCCGCAATTGAACTGACCAAAGAAAACGAAAAGGTCATTCCTGAAATCATGATCCCTTTGATCGGTCATGTCAATGAACTTACCTTTTTAAAAGAAAGGGTAAATAAAGTGGCAGAAGCAGTGATGAACGAAAAAGGAAATAAAATAGAATACTCTGTTGGAACTATGATTGAATTGCCGCGCGCAGCTTTGACCGCGGATAAAATAGCAGTGGAAGCAGAATTCTTTTCCTTTGGTACCAATGATCTGACTCAAACCTGCTATGGCTTCAGCAGGGATGACACCGGAAATTTTTTACTAGATTATTTTAAAAAAAATATCTTAGAAAAAGATCCCTTTGTGTCTATCGACCAGGAAGGAATTGGTGAATTAATAAAAATAGGTGTTAAAAAGGGGAGAAAGGCTAAATCCGACCTCAAAATCGGGATTTGCGGTGAACATGGGGGCGAACCGTTATCTGTGGAGTTCTGCCACCGGATTGGCCTTGACTATGTGAGTTGTTCTCCATACAGAGTCGTAATTGCCAAATTAGCCGCTGCACATGCTGTTTTAAAAGAGAGTAAGTCATCAAAACATAAGATTAGAATTTGAGCTGATATTCTTTCCGGATTTATTTAATTTCTCCCTCTTTTTATTTTCTGCGAAAAAAACATCTAGATTAAAATGCGTTGGTCGCTAAGATAAGATACAATACATTGCTTCTTTTTTATTGAAGCATCCCAGCGCCTTGTAGAGCTGAGCTCAGTTTTGCCACAGGGAATGCGTTAGCTAAACACTTTAATTTTTGAAGGATAATAACTTATTGATACCATGAGGTTAGATATTGATAGTGGTATACAGAATATTGTCGAAGGGCAGGGCGTTGACATAGCGATCACGGGCATGTTAATTGTTTTTTTAGCACTTGGTCTCATAACCCTTTTTATAGCTTTTCTTCCTAATCTATTGAATGTTTTGGCAAAAATATTTCCTCATAAAGCAGCAGCCGATGTATCGGGAAAGTTTTCCGCTGAGGAAGATAATGTTCTTGCAGCTATCGGATTTGCACTCCATAAAAAAATCACGAAAGACCCATATAAAAAGTAGATCTATTAAAAAATTATGGATATTTTTTCAAGCTTCCTAACTACTACGGCAATATCAACAATGACATGGGGCAACGCCCTGATGATTGTTATAGGAATAATCTTTATAAGCCTGGCCATTATTAAGGATTATGAACCACTGCTGCTTCTCCCCATTGGATTTGGAGTTGTGGTAGGGAATATCCCTTTCGTTCAGGGAATGTCGCTCAGCGTTTATGATGAGGGGAGTGTCTTGAGTTATATCTACCTCGGAGTTAGCCACGGGGTATATCCTCCTTTGATATTTCTTGGAATTGGAGCTATGACCGACTTTTCTACCATGCTCTCTAATCCCAAGCTCGTTTTGCTAGGAGCGGCGGCACAAATAGGCATCTTCTTGACTTTTATCGGAGCCCTTTTCTTAGGATTTACTCCATCTGAATCCGGGGCAATAGGGATTATTGGAGGCGCAGACGGTCCAACGGCAATCTTCCTTTCAGCTATCCTTGCTCCACACCTTCTGGGTGCGATTGCTATTGCCGCATACTCTTACATGGCTTTAGTACCGGTTATTCAACCTCCCATTATGAGACTTTTAACGTCAGAAAATGAGAGGCTAATTAAGATGAAAGCTCCGCGGGAAGTATCTCAGAGAGAGAAAATTATCTTTCCAGTAGTGGCATTCCTGATAGCCGCTTTGATCGCGCCTGGTTCCGTTGTATTAATTGGTATGCTATTCTTTGGGAATCTTATGAAAGAGAGCTGTGTAACAGAACGGCTTGCCAATACAGCGCGTCATGCTTTTATTGATATTGTGACCATCCTTCTCGGATTCTCTGTCGGAGCAAGCACACAAGCTCAAACCTTTCTAACCCCACAATCGCTGCTTATTTTTGGATTAGGGGCTCTCTCTTTTTGTGTTGCAACAGCAGGTGGCATTTTATTCGCGAAATTGATGAACCTGTTTCTTAAAGGTGAAAACAAAATCAACCCGCTTGTGGGAGCAGCTGGAGTATCAGCAGTGCCGGATTCCGCGCGAGTTGTCCAAATGGTTGGACAACAGGAGGACCCTCACAATTTTCTTCTTATGCACGCTATGGCTCCTAATGTTGCCGGCGTGATAGGGTCTGCTATTGCCGCTGGCGTTCTCTGGTCCGTATTGGTTCTTTAATTTCATGAGGAAAAATTATGAGTAAAATAGTCAAATTCATGTGCACAGCCTTTCGGGATGGGTTCCAATCCGCTTACGGAGCCCGCGTTTTGACAGAAGATTTTATTCCTGCCGTCAAAGCTGCCCGCGACGCTGGGATTACCTATTTTGAAGCTGGAGGTGGAGCCCGTTTTCAGTCTCTCTATTTTTATTGTAATCAAGACGCCTTTACGATGATGGACATCTTCCGAAAAACCGTTGGGCCTGATGCAAATCTCCAGACTTTAGCCCGTGGAGTGAATGTTGTCGGACTGGAGTCACAGAGCAGCGAGATTATCCGTTTGCACGCAAAACTTTTTAAAAAGCACGGCATTACAACTATTCGTAATTTTGACGCCCTCAATGATGTTGATAATCTTATTCACAGTGGTCAGTCCATTGTGGATGCGGGACTCAAACATCAGGTTTGTGTTACCCTGATGGAACTTCCCCCCGGGTGTGACGGCGCGCACGATCCTGATTTTTATGAAGCAACATTAAGAAAAATTCTCGATGCTGAAATTCCGTTTGATGGCGTCTGTTTCAAAGATGCGTCAGGTACGCTGGTTCCATCCAAGGTATATGAAACAATAAAAAGAGCCCGCAAAATGCTTCCCGCAAATACGCACATCCATTTTCATACCCATGAAACGGCGGGAATTGGAGTTATAGCGAACAAAGCCGCTCTTGAAGGGGGCGCCGACGCTATTGATCTCTCCATGGCCCCCTGTTCTGGTGGAACCTGCCAGCCCGATATAATCGTTATGTGGCATGCATTAAGAGGAACTGACTATAAACTCGATGTGGATATAGATAAAGTTCTAAAGGCGGAGGAAGTTTTTAAAGATTGCATGAAGAACTACTTTCTTCCACCCGAAGCCACTGCTGTAGAACCACTTATTCCCTGGAGCCCGATGCCGGGCGGCGCCCTTACGGCGAATACCCAAATGTTGAGGGATAACGGAATTATGGATAAATACTCAGAAATCATAAAAGCTATGGGAGAGGTAGTGGAAAAAGGAGGGTATGGGACTTCAGTTACACCGGTCTCACAGTTTTACTTCCAGCAGGCCTTTAATAATGTCATGTTTGGTCCATGGGAAAAAATAGCGGAACCTTACGGCAAGATGGTTCTCGGGTATTTCGGGAAAACTCCCGTATCTCCCGATCCTGAAGTTGTAAAAATAGCTTCCGAACAATTAAAGCTAGAGAAAAATTCAACTCCTCCTATACAGTTAAATGACGCTGATCCTGAAAAGAGTATTAAGAGAATAAAAGAAAAACTGCGCTCTCAGAAGATTGAAGAAACGGATGAAAATATTTTTATTGTGGCAACATGCGGAGAGAAAGGAACTAAATATTTAAAAGGAGAAGGGGAGGTTGGAGTCCGAAAGAATAAGGAGGAGACCACAGCTTTGGCAGACCCCGGCAGTGTGGGCTCATATCTTGTGACTGTGAATGGAAGAGAACACTCTATGGTTATTGAAGGAGACAAAGCTACCGTTAATGGAAAGGTTTACGAGGTAACTATTCGTACGGATAAAAACGGGAAAGCAATAGAAACTGCCGCCAAAACAACCACGGCGGAAACGACAGAAATAATCGCGCAAATGCCTGGTAAGATCATGCGTATTCTTCATAAGGAAGGGGATGTGGTTAAGACAGGAGAGTCTATACTGGTAATTGAATCGATGAAAATGGAAGTTCAGATAACAAGCACTGTCTCGGGAAAGCTAAGTAAAATAGCAGTATCAGAAGGGGAGCAGGTTACTACAGGCCAGTTGCTGGCAACCGTTAATTAGGCTCTAACTCGCCGCCCCAGATGTTATGAGTGGAGCCATCTTCACTTCGGACAAGCATCTGCCCCCATTCACCAAATCCCATCAATATTCCGGTCTTACTATATTTTCCCTGTTCTACGGTAACGGTTTTTCCAATACAGGATGAGCGAAGCGTCCAATCATCACGAATTCCGGAAAAACCTTCATCTTCCCAAAGGGAGATCCAGTCCGGGAGCATTTGGAGGATTCTGTCAAGAACTGTTTTAAGCAGATAGTTCTCTCCGGTTTCTATAAAGGTGGAAGTTACAGGTCTGTCTACATTTTTTGCATCCTCAGGATTCATATTTACGTTCAATCCTACTCCAACGACAGCCGCTTCGCCGTGAAGAGGAGGTCCATGACACTCTTTAGCCATAATCCCGCAAATCTTTTTCCCTTTAACCAGGAGATCATTGGGCCACTTGGTATAAGAGTGGACTCCAAAAGTATCCAGGGCCGTAGCAACTCCTAAGGCCACAGCCATAGAGAGGGAAGCAAGTTGTTTAATATCTGCGCGTGTTTCCATGAGGAAAGAGAAGGTAAGGTCCTTGCCAGGATTCGAAAACCAATGCCTGTCGAAACGTCCATGTCCGGCAGTTTGTTCAAGTGCAGCTAGAACAAATCCCGATGGAAGATTTTCACCGGACTTGATCCGCTCAAGTATAATGTCACTTGTAGATGGAAGCTTATCATGCCATTCAGGTGGTAAAAAAAAAATTTGTTGCATTTTGACTCCTACTCAAGGTGTGACTAAAGTCTCGAATTGCAATCTCTTTATTTATAATAACAAATATTGACCTGGTTTTATAGAGTGTAGAAAATGATAGTTATATGGGCTTGTAGTATCGTGTGATTTATTGTAAAAAAGGGGATAGGTTCGTAATCGTAGTGGGCATATTTTTTAAAACCTGCAAGTTAACATAACATATCTTATCAGAAGTTAATTAAGGGTGTTGAAATTTGCTGGATTTTGCCAATTCATTCATGTATAAAGGAATATCGGTGGATTGCGGATAAAGTTCCACTAATTTTTGATATATTTCAATGGCCTTGTCATCTTTACCGGTTTTCTCATATAGAAGCGCAAGGTTTTTATACAAGTCTTCTTTTGGATACTGAAAATTCACCCTTCCAACCAAATCTTCAAATATTTCGATGGATTTATCATACTCTTTCTTCTCCATGAGTGAATATCCTGTTCCAACCAGAGCAATTTCATTAAACAGACTCGATTGCTCATGATCCTTTGTTATCTCTGAATATATTTTTGAGGCCTCATCATACTGATTATCGTTAAAATTGTTGTTTGCAAGCATTAGTTCTTTATATGTCTTAGAAAAAAACGACGTTCGTTGAGTTGTATACCATTGAATAAAAAAGCCAATAGATGCAATTATTAAAATTGCTAGTGTGGATATAAAAAAAATATTCCTGGAATTTTCTTTAATATACCGTAGGGCTCTTTCGGCAAATGATATAAATTCGTCCGGTTCCTTTATCTTTTGCCTGAATGTTTTTTGTCTGATTTTAATGGCCATAATGTATCTAATTGATTATAAATGTTTTATTACTAACAATGTATCTTATACTAGAATATAATTAGCTAACAGATTGATATTAAATAAATTGACAATGTTAATCATTGCTCTCTTGTCAGTTCAATATTGAGCCAATTTCTTTGTCGCAACTGACGCCTGTAAACTGTTAACAGCCAACTGCTTTTTCCACAAGTTTTTGGGCATTCCGAAAAGCGTTTTCAATTTCCCTATTGGAAAGTCCAGATCCTGTCATCAGCAATGCAGCCATTTCTTTACATATTAAATCACCCGGTGCGTGAGTATCTGTGTTAAAAATTAAAGGCGCACCCGTCTTTTGAGACATCTTGACGACATGACCGTTTGTAAAGGAATGGCCTTTCCTACCGCTTATTTCAATGTAGATGTTTTTTTCAGCCGCTATTATAGCATCCTCTTCATCAATAACACCCGGATGCGCTAAAATATCAATATCCGCTAAGACCCCTGCATGGTTTGTCCCTTTTTTTACGGGTTCAACCACAGTTTCGCCATGAAGTAGAGCAATCTTTGCCCCGAGTGCCCTTCCCTCTTTTGCCAGATCGCCAATTATCTCTACAGGTGTGTGAGTAATTTCAAAACCCGGTATGGTTTTTATTTTCCAGTGTTTATTAATTTCATTACAGGCTTTGACTATTTGCGGCACTACGGTTTCAATATTTGAACTGTCTACATGATCGGTTATTGCAATGGCGGTAAATCCCATCGCATCACATCTTCGAGCCAGTTCAGATGGTGTTAGAACGCCGTCGCTTAAAAATGAATGCATGTGTAAATCAATCATAATAATTAGTCATTTAAATGCCCCCGGCGCGATTCGAACGCACGACACCTGGATTAGGAATCCAGTGCTCTATCCTGCTGAGCTACGGGGGCAACATTTTTATTTAGATTTTAACCTTTAATAACAAATTAGCAAAGAAAATTCAATTGTTCAAACTTTATCTGACAGGACGCAGAATTATGGTAAATTTGGAAATTGGAAAACATTTTATAAAATTAGCAACAACAGAAAAAATATATTGAACGAATTACTTTTCATTAAAAATTAACATAACTTTGGTTTTAAAGAATCGCTCATACATCTTTTTTATTTGTAACTTGTAATTTGAATTATTTTGTTTGCCACTACTTCCGCAACCTTTTTAGCGCCCTCT
>CAJXCL010000046.1 GCA_913051775.1 uncultured Nitrospirota bacterium
CCACCTTATGTAAGTAAAAATTTTGAAGCCGGTACCGCAAAAAAACCATCAACGTAAAAAAAAACGCATAGGAAATTGTTGCTCATCCCATGCTTCCAATATCAGCATTATTGATACAGCCTAAAACCAGAAGCCAAACTTCATGCTTACAAGCGTAATGATATCAAAAAATAAAATTTTTTGCAACTTTTTTTATAAAATTTTTACTTTCCAACGGTACTAAAGGATTGAGGAAAAGAATGGACATAGCTTTAGATAAAGTTACTGGCATGACATATTGGTTTGCCTTCATAGTAGAAATTTTGCATTGCAGTCAATTTGTAATCAACCACAGAAATACTCGTGGGAATTTTGTGTCATAGAAACGGCAGGAATTCTCCGGAATCAGCAATTACGTTAGTTATTTTACTGTGTGCAAAATAATCTTAATCAGCCTTAACCCACCCTAATCACCGTAATTGACAAACTTATATAAAATGTTGTAAAGTAAAGATTAGCGGTCAAACTAACCTAAAATCAAGTCGTTAAAAAAAATTAAACCAAGGCTAAAAACTGCCTTGGGAGCAGGGGGTAGGAGGTTCAAACCCTCTCTCCCCGACTACTTTTTCAATGAGTTAGCGATATTGGGTTGACCCATTTTCGCCCATTGTAGCTAGGACTTAAAACGCATTTCACCACCTTAGAAACCAATGGATAAAAATATCAAAAAGATAATTGTTTTTGCCATTACTGTCTTTTTCCTGATTGCTGTTATTCTTTACATTCTTCTATCCTTCACGCATACTCCCTTCTAAAAGTTATTATAAAGGTATTTCTGTAAGGAATGTATAGAATGCTGGAATTTACCAGGACGAAGGAAAGTAAAAGATGATTGAAGAAAAAATAAATACTTGTATAGTTCAGGACATTTTAGTTGTTGGGTTTCTTACAGTTTAATGCATTCCCAAACTCCTTTCGAGTTTTGAGCAAAAAACAACTTTATTTATCCCTTGCTCTTTTTCCAAGTACATGGCCTTATCTGTCTTGTTAAAAGCTCTTTCGGTGTGAAATATATGATAAACTCCATCCAAGGAAATGACTTTGCGGAAGTTAAATTGGGCAGTAAAATCTATCCACCAAGTCAGGCTATCCGAGTCAACTTTCTCAAAATTCCTAGTAACGCCGCTCCATAGCAGTTTTTACAAACTTTTGAGCTCATGCCCGCGGCGCTATAAATCAAGACTGACTGGCATATAGCATCAATTCTTAAACTGTCTTTTGAAACTCTCTTCCTGTTCCTGGTTCCCGATCATAACCAGGACATCCTCTCGCTCCAGAACAGTAGAGGGATCGGGTGGGGAGAGAACCTCCCCGTTTTTTTGTATGGCGATAACATTACATTCGGTCAAAGCGCCAATATTTGCTACTGAGATGGTTTTCCCTTTGAGATCCATCGGAGTTTTATATCTGAAAATATGCAGCTCTTCAGTGAGAAGGGTCATGCGTCCCTTTTGAAGGATGTTGTTAATAACGGTGGTTCCTATCATTGTGTAAGAAACGACAAAATCTGCGCCCGCCTTATGAATGGCATTCTGGTTTTTATAAAAATTAACCCTGCTTACAATCCGAAGATCTGGATTCAGGTTTCGGCAATATAAGGTCAGGTACCCATTGACGCCGTCATCGTTAGTTGTAATAACCACTGTTGGAGCTTCCCTAATACCTGCTTTATCTAAAGTCTTCCTTTCCTTGGCATCTCCTTGAATAAATGTTCCTTTTTCAAGAGGTTGATCACATTCGAGCACATCAATTAAAAAATAAGGGGTCTCCTTCTTGTCCAGTACCTTTGCCACAAAACGACCAACCCCTCCAGCCCCGATAACCACTATCGGTTTATCGGACGGAATGTAAATTGACATATAATCGTCAAGTTCAGAGAGATTTTCTTTTTTTCCCATTAATAAAAGAACAGATTTCGCTGTAAGCTGGTATTCCGGCTTCGGAGGAAAAAAATTTCCTCTTTCCCAAATACCAATGATATTAACACCTGTGCTTTCTCTAATCTTCAGACTGGATATGGTTTTTTTAAAAAAGGGAGTACCAAGAACAGGAACTTCAGCAATCTTGAGACTTTCCATACTTCCAAGAGTTTCGGAATGAATCGATCCCGCCATGCAACGGTTGGCAAGATATTTCCCAAGAATCTCTTTGATAGAGAGAACATAGTTGCATCCCGCGTAATGAAGTATGTCCTTGGAAGCGCCAACTTCTGCCAGCGCTATAATTTTGACTCTGGAAAAAGCCCGGACTGTCAGGGCAATATGAGAATTAATTACATCCGATTGATTAGCAAACACAATTTTAGCAGAATCAATATTTAGCTTCTTGAAAATCTTGTCTCCAAAATAATCACCATGAACTACGGGTAAACCGCGATTAAAAAGAACCTCAGCTTTATTTTCATCTCTCTCAAGAAATACAAAAGGTTGATTGGTCGACCGCAGTGCATGAACCAGGTTTAGTGCTATAGAGTCTTCTCCGCAAATGATAACATGATCCTTTAAAGGCACGGTAGGCTTCTTGGGTACCCTGGTTTTGGCTGCTGTTTCTATAAGAGGAGCAATGACAAAGTTGATAAATGTGTAAGGAAGGGCTATTAATAGAAGAACCAGTCCTGAAACAAGAACTATTACGGAAAAAAGCCTGCCTGCGTCAGAACTGAATGTTATATCCCCATATCCCAGGGTTGTCATTGTAGTAAGAGTCCAGTAGATACCGGTAATCCATGAATGCCCTTTTCCTTCAAAATTTTCCATGATGAAGTGGAAGATGACTGAATAAGTGAAGATTAAGAGGAGAATGAAGAGTAATAACTTTATTAAAACGATAATATCGTCATTTACTCTTTTGCCTTTTAATGAATATAATCTGATATTTCCCATTTATAAAAATCTACAATCCATTTTTGAATGAAAGTGTTTAGAGAGAGCGTCCCTCCCAGTCTTGTTCTTTACCATAGAGTAGAGGGCTCGCTGCAGGGTTACTCTAAATTGATTTCGACCATCCATGGTCTCAACCCTTCTGGTGGCTTTTTAAAAGTCATTCAATTATACCCATAATGCATGAACCAGTTCAAATAAGTTCACGGACAAACATGCTCTCGCTATTATAAAAAAGTATACGAAAAATATACTGAAACATCCACGCTAAATTACTACACCCATCCCTCATAAAAAAAGTATCAATATCTAAGACCAACTGTTTCTGGCAGGAAAAAAGAAAAGTAACAGTTAAGCTTCGAAAAAATATGTATTAATAAAATAGCCGTTTCCTTTTGAAAACCTCTTTTGCACCGGTAAAGGACAAGCCCGAAGGGTTGAGACCATGGATGGTCAAAATCAATGTAGAGTAGGATTTTATTTTAAGTTCGCTCGCAAACTCCGCCGCAAGCAGCGGGGAATGCGTTAGCTAAACACTTTCAGTGGTAGAAAGCAAACTTGCCAAGGTTGTAGTCTGTCACTGCTGGAGTAAAAAAATATCTTTAATGGAAATGTAAGACAATTAATGTGTCCTGAACTATAGTTAAGGACAGCTAAAGGCTAAACAATATTTCTTAGCCTTAGCTGTTAGTAATCAGCGCTCAGTAGTGAGCTAGAAGCTTTTTCCTGCTTTACTGTAATTAGAAGCAACCCTCCTGCTGCAAAAAATAAAATCAAAGCTAATATCCCGTACCTGCTGGAACCGGTTATTTGTCCGACAATTCCGAAAACCGCAGGCCCTATAATTCCGGCGAATTTACTGCTCACGTCATAAAAGCCGAAGAACTCTGCACTTTTTTCTTTAGGAAGCATTGAGCTATACATAGAGCGGCTGAGAGCCTGCGCTCCGCCTTGAACCGTGGCAACCATAAATGCCAGCACCCAAAAATGTATTGCCTCGGTCATGAAATACCCCAATACTGTTATCAAACCATAAGTGAAAAGGGCAATGAGAATAGAGTTTTTTGCTCCAATTCTCTCAGCAAGCCTTCCGAATATCAGTGAAAATGGAATAGCCACAAACTGTACTAACAAAATTGCACTTATAAGATGAGATTGGCCTATCCCTATTTCCGCTCCGAAGATCACTGCCATGATGATGATTGTCCCGATCCCGTCGTTGTACAACCAGTAGGCTAAAAGAAATTTTACCAGTTCTCTGTATTGTTTTATTTCTCTCAATGTGGATCGAAGTCTGCTGAATCCTGTTTTTATGGGATTTCCGATTTTTTTCAGTGATTCCTGATTCTTGACCCTTCCCCCTTGACCCTCCAACATTTTTGGTTCAGGAACGTTTGAAAGTAAAGGAAAAGAAAATAGAGCCCACCAGACAGCAACGGTTATAAAAGAAAGGCGGACGCCCCATTCCGAGCTGAAAATTCCAAACAGAGCCGGCTTCATAATCATCAAAAGATTTATTGTAAGTAGCAAACCACCACCTAAATATCCGTACGCGTAGCCAAGCGCTGAGACTCTGTCTATCCGATCTTTATCCACTATATGGGGGAGTAAGGAGTTATAAAAAATATTCGCGCCTGCAAAACCTATACGTCCGAAAATATATAGGGTAGAAGCTAATAGCCAGTCCCCTTTACTGATTAAAACCATTAATGCTGTGGCTAATACTCCTATACAAACGAACCAACTTAAAAACACTTTTTTTCTTCCAAGGTAATCGGCAATTGCCCCAAGGATTGGCGCGGAAAAGGCGATTATGAGCATGGCAATAGTGTTGGTATAGCCCCAGTAACTGCTTGCGATTGTCTTTTCAAGATTTGCTCCGGCAACAGAACTGTAGAAAGATGGAAGGACAGCCGCCATGATAGTTGCGGCAAAGGCAGAATTTGCCCAGTCATACATACACCAGCTATGGATGATTTTGCTTGATCGGTTTTTAATAAACATGGCCATTTTTTATTTAGACGGGATAGCCGGATTAACAAGATTATTCTAAAAGTCTCGCGGAGTTTATCCTGAGCCCTTTGAGATTCTTCTGCCGCTTCGCTCCTTCAGAATGACAAGCAAAAGGTTCACCTGTTTGCTCCAAAAAAATCCAGTCCATCCTAAATATCCTGTCAAATTTTATTCTTTTTCGGTAGAGAGAGAATTATAACGAGGAGACGAAAACGAATAATGACAGAAGCAAATGAATTTATAGTTTTAGTCAGAGACATGATGCGGAAGGACCAATTGTAAGTTATTTGTTTTTTTAACAGTTATGATACTTCCGTAAGTAACTTGAAACAATGAAAAATTTTTTAATGTCTTAACTATTAAGAGCCCCGATCAAGTCGGAAATGACAATGGAGTAGAGAAGTGCCTGGCAGTTAGCGGTACTTAGCAATGATGTAGGCTGGTTTATTAAAGTGCTGCCATTTAACGGTTATGGGGCGCTTATCATTGGTTGTTAGTCAATAGATTCCTGCTCCTTTATTGTCATCCTCGCAAAACTGTGGATGTATGCAAGAATCTTTTTGTTTTTTCGTAATGGAAAAAAATTTAACAAAAAGTGTTAAAAAAATATCATTTTTCATGATGCATTTTTTTCTTGACATTCAATGTTTTAAATATCAATATGTTACAAATTTAATATAATTATTAAGCCCTTAGACTTAGCAAAGCGTTTTTTTAATAAAAAATTATATAGTTATAGCATTATTTAAACAAATTAATGTATCTTTAATTAGTTATTAGTACTTGGTCTGCGAAACAGCTTTTTACAATATTAGGCAATCAGAATATAAGGAAATTTACAATTAAGTGGAAATCATAGGGCGGAGAGGCTCCGCAACCGTCTGGAGCTTCCGCTCCAGTGAGCTAACAAAAAACTTGTTTAAAAAAGTTTTCACGGAGTAATAGTATCGAGCAGGCGTTTGACATTGTTTTCGTTAACAAAAGCGATTTTTTCTCGATAAGTATAATAGAAGAGATAAAATGAAAAGCGCTTATTATTATTTTTGGAATTATTGGAATAAAAAAAATAGGTAAATAAAAACCTATTTTTTTACTCTTTCAACATATTCCTCAGTTGCTGTGTTAACTCGCACAGTTTCATCTGCTTCAATGAACTGCGGAACAGTAATAACCAATCCTGTTTCAAGAGTGGCAGGTTTTCCTGAACCCGATGCGGTTGCTCCTTTTAGCGGTGGCGCTGTTTCAACAACTTTCATATCCACTGTCTCAGGCATTTCCAGACTAAGGGGATTTCCTTCATGAAACTCAACAGAAACTTTAATATTTGGCATAAGGAACTTTGTCATTCCTTCCAAAATTTTTTCGTTTAAATGAATCTGTTCATAGTTAGTGGTATTCATAAAGCAGTAACCTGAAGCATCGCTATAAAGATATTCCATTTCCAGCTGTTCCATGACAGTTTTTTCAACCCTTTCATCCGACCGTAACCTGGCTTCTGTTTGCGTTCCATCTTTGATATTACGAAGCTTTACCTGCATATAGGCCGGGCCTTTACCAGGTTTTATATGCTCTGCTGTCATGATCCGGTATAATTTCTTGTTGTATTTGATGACGTGTCCGGTTCGGACCGCATTTCCATTAATAAAATTAGCCATTAAAATTTTCTCCTTAGGTTTATATTATAGCGCAGCATTTAGCCGCAATAAAAAACGTGAGATAAACAGAAAGTTAGTATGCAAATAGAATCAAATGTTAAAAATCCAAAATTCGAATGGCTAAAATGCAACTATTTAAAACGAAAAATGTATTAAAAACAAAGAAATGGTTTAAGCTGCTTCAGATTTTGAACATTTGAATTTCGATATTATTTCTTGCTTCGTGCCTTAGATTTTTTATAAAAAACAACCAAGATTCGCCCACTGATGATTTCCCAAGAAGACTTGAATCCAAATTTATCTTTCAACAAGCCGGCAGGATTTCCTCTATCATACCAAAGAGTTCTTTCAAGTCTTGCATTTGAAGATCACCCATATGAGCGATTCTGAAAGTTTCGTTTTTAATTTTTCCATAACCATTATCAAAAGCTATCCCTCTTTTTCCGAGTTCTTTTTTAAGCTTTGCCAGATCCGTGCTTCTGGTATTTCTGCCAGAAGTCAGTGTAATGGATTCATATCCTTTCTTAGGATAAAGCTCAAATCCCTGGGATACTATCCAGTTTCTTGTAAACTCTGCCATTTCTTTATGTCGGGCAAATCTCTTTTCCAACCCTTCGGCAAACATGTTATTTAGTTGAGCGTCCATAGCAAATATCTGGCTTATGCATGGAGTAGAAGGGGTATTGTCTTTTGCGTCGTTTTTATCAAATTCCAGAAAATCAAAATAATATCCTCTGTCAACAGAATTTTTCGCTTTATCCAGTGCTTTTTGCGAGGCAGTAAATACTGCCAGACCGGGAGGAAGAGCAAAGGCTTTTTGAACTCCGGCAATACAGCAGTCAACGCTGAGTTTATCTACGTTGATTTTTATCGCGGACATGGAGCTGACAGTATCTACGATAAACGAAACATCAGGATATTTTTTCATAACCTTTGCAATTTCTTCTAATGGGGACATGACTCCTGTAGAGGTTTCATTATGAATTACTGTCATTGCGTCATACTCTCCTGTTTTTAGGACATCATCAACCATCTCCGGAGTAATAGGATTACCCCACTCTGTTTTAAAGTCGTCCGCTTCTTTACCGCATCGTTTTGTTACGTCATGCCACTTACTGCTGAATGCACCGTTAACAAAATTGGCACATTTTTTTTGAACCAAATTTCTGATCGCGCCTTCCATTATGCCGAAAGCAGAAGATGTAGAAAGATAAACGCTCCTGTTTGTAAACAGTAATTTTTGAAGTTTTTCCTTTACCCTTTTGTGTAATTCGACATATTCCGGCATCCTGTGCCCGATCATCGGTGTAGCCATGGCTTGCAGAACATCTTCCCTTACATGAACCGGACCTGGAATAAAAAGTTTTTTACCCAAATAAAAATACCTCCTCAAAGAAAATTTGACAAAATGTTTCTTTTAACACACAAACTTTATACTATGCAATTATTTTATTTTCATAAGTATCTGGCACTTTTGATTCCCCGTGAGGTAGAATGAATGTAAATGCCACGCACTTTACCAGGGTTTTTATGAAAAAAATTAACAATAACTTAAAAGTCGGTTTTATACAAACCTCCCCGGTTTTTGGGAAGGTAGAGAAAAATATTGAAAAGGCTGTTAGTCAGATTAATAAGATCAATGCAGGTCTGATTGTGTTACCTGAATTATTTAATACCGGATATCAATTTATTGACAGGAAAGAGGCTTTTAACTTTGCAGAAGAAATCCCCGATGGTGTTACGACTCAAAGGCTTATCTCAGCCGCTCAACCGAGAGATGTCTACATTGTTTCAGGTATTGCTGAGAAGAGCAAAGGAAAATTATTTAACTCAGCGGTTTTTGTGGGTCCAAACGGTTACATAGGCACTTACAGAAAGTCACACTTGTTCCGAAATGAGAATAATATTTTTGATAAAGGGGATACTGGGTATTTGGTTTTTGATATAGGGAGTGCAAAGATCGGGATTATGATTTGTTTTGACTGGAGGTTCCCGGAAGTGGCAAGAGTCCTTTCCTTGAAAGGTGCAGACATCCTGTGTCATCCGTCAAACCTGGTACTTCCTCATGGGCCTGACAGCATGATAACACGCTGTCTTGAAAACCATGTGTTTGCTATAACAGCCGACAGGGTAGGGATTGAAAATAGAAAAAAGGGGGAAACTCTTAAATTTATTGGCAAAAGCCAGGTAGTCACTCCGTCAGGAGAAGTTTTGCGCAGAGGGTCTGAAGAGAATGAAGAAGAATGGGTTACTGATATTAACCCTCAGGAAGCTCGAGACAAAAAGATAAACTCTCATAATGACTTATTAAAAGACAGGAGGGTTGATCTTATGCATGAAATGCTATGAGTAGTTACACATGCACATACTACAAAATTGACTTCACTTAGTGAGTTCACTATAATCCTCTAATTTAAAAGCGGGCAAATGATTTAGGCCGGCGTAGCTCAGCGGTAGAGCAGCTCATTCGTAATGAGCAGGTCGATGGTTCAATCCCATTCGCCGGCTTTTTAATTCTAATACTTAGCCAGCTTTTAAGATTTGCTATTTTGAAAATTGTATAGTTTTTGTATAGTTGGCTTTTGGCCTATAGCATTGTCTAAAATTTCCATAGTTTTAATCTTGTGGCCAGGAGCTAAATGTGCATTCCGTAATGCCATAGTTATATTGCTGTGTCCGAGTAAATCCATAACAGTACTTAAGTCAACTCCTGCCATAATAAGATGACTGGCAAATGTGTGTTTGTGTAGATCCTGATTTTAAAGAAGCCAAAAAGATGTTATAGGCTATAGAAGTAGGGTTTTGATTTAATACTCTTAAACTTTTAAGAATACGTATTTAAAAAGATTTCTTACGAGGGGAAGGGTGATTTTTTTTTTGGTTTCCAGAGATAGCCGGTTGATCCGACTTACAATGTTATAAAGAGATATAAAGTCTCTTGGAGCAGAGCTTAGAATGTAATCAACAACATTATTCGGAATAAATACTTCAAAATCTTTTGCCAACTTTTTTATTACTTTTCGTTTGTCTTCATCATTCATCTTTTCTATTTTTACAGATAAGCCGGATTCTAAACGTGATTTCAGATTCTGGTCGGTAAATTTCAGTTGATTTGCTGGAATAGAACTGGAAAAAATTAACTGCTTACCTTTTTGCATCAGGTAGTTATATAAATGAAAAACTTTTTCATCAATAGAAGACTTTTTTAGTATTTCGTCAATATCATCTATAATTAGAAAATCCACATGATTATATTCTTTAACCAGGCTGACTACATCAAATTCATTGTTTGCTTTTTCCTGTTCAGCCAAAATAAATTTAGAGTTAACGTACACAATCACTGCGTCATTAGCACTTGACATCGCTTCTTTCCCTATTGCGCTGAGAAGGTGTGTTTTTCCTACACCCATATCCCCGTATATGCACAATGGGTTGTATTTTTGCCCTGGTTTTCTGGCTACCGACACTGCTGCATTGTAAGCCACCTCTGTAGATAGTGTCTTCACAAAATTGCTGAAGCTGTATTCAGGCTTAATCCGATAATCAATGATTAATTGTTGATTTAATTGAGTCATTAGTAATCTTATGTGGAAAAGCAAGCTCGTGCATTTTTGCCGCAGGTTATAAAATCATTGCAATTCAATTAATTAGGCTAATGTATTGATTTATTTAGCATTATAGGTAGATTAATAAATGTGCAATTTGGTTAAAGACCGCATTTTGCAAGGGAGTTAGAAGCATCTTAACAGCTTTTTCCACAGGGTTTTCACAATTTTTGTGAAAAACTCATTATGATTAGTTTTTTTGCCAGACTCCAAAAATTCCCTTCCTCAAACAATTTTTTTTTGTATTTATTGATTTTTTTTTCGGTTCAAAATCATATTTCTATTCTAAAAAAGCTAAAACCAGTAGAGCTACCCACCCAAAATAGGTACTGCTATCTATTTATCTTATAAAAAATATATAATATGTATACTTGATTGATTACATTAAGTATGCTAATATGACTTCTGCGTTAGAACCTCTTAAAAAACAATAATATTAATATGGCATTAATATTGCATGTAAGTCATCATCCGTATTTTTTTACAAAAGTCATCACATTAGTAATTATCAAGCTCTCCATTATATGTTAAACACAATACATTTACTTTTATAAAAATTATGACTCAAAAATTTTACAAAGAACCGGGTGTCAAGGATAGTCTTCAAATAAGAAGACAACGACAGGGAGATTATTTTCACAGCCATCCTGAATACAAGGTGGAAAGAGATAATAATAAATGTATACGATGCCTTGTTTGTGTTCGGGAATGTCCCTATGATTGCACCTACTTCGATACCGATCGCAACGTAATATATAACATCGATGCTAATTGCGTCAACTGCAAACGATGCGAGGTCATGTGCCCCACACAATGTATAGAGATCCGCGACTGGGGAAACAAGTTTCGGGACAATGCCTATTGGGATTTTAAGCACTGGGGTTCTATTTATAAACAGGCCGATACCGGTGCTGTAGTTTTAACTGGACTTGGTAATGACGAAGATTATAAAAGCTATTTTGACCGGATGGTTCTGGATGCGTCTCAGGTAACTAACCCTTCTATAGACCCGTTAAGGGAACCTATGGAGTTGAGAACTTACATTGGGAGAAAACCTGAAACTTTGACGTCAGAAGATATCAGAAATTCGAAAAAAATAAAAACATTATTCCCAAATATTAGCACTGAAGTTCCTGTGATTTTTGCTCCAATGTCGTTTGGCGCTATTAGTTTTAACTTCCAGAAGGGGCTTGCAACGGCTGCCAAAAAAATGGGGACGTTCTTTAATACAGGAGAAGGAGGACTGCATCCTGACCTTCTGGAATTTAAAGACCATGCGATTGTACAGGTTGCTTCCGGCAGGTTTGGCGTTAGTAGCAAGTATCTAAAAAATTCAGCGGCATGTGAAATAAAAATTGGGCAGGGGGCAAAACCCGGAATAGGTGGGCATCTGCCAGGTGAAAAAGTTACTTATGATATTTCTCAAACCCGTATGATTCCTGAAGGAAGCGATGCTATTTCTCCCGCCCCACAACACGATATCTATTCTATAGAAGACTTGAGGCTGCTGATTTACGCCATTAAGGAAGCTGTAGAATATCAAAAGCCGGTATCTGTAAAAATAGCTGCTGTTCATAATGTATCTGCCATCGCCAGCGGAATTGTACGTGCTGGAGCTGATATAGTAGTACTGGATGGATTCAGGGGGGGTACAGGCGCGGCACCGAGAATAATAAGAGATCATGTCGGTATCCCAATAGAAGTGGCGTTGGCGCAGGTAGATGAACGATTAAGAAAAGAAGGGATCAGGAACCAGGCATCTATTATCGCGGCAGGAGGCATCAGGGGAGCTGATGATATTGTAAAAGCCATTGCCCTTGGTGCAGACGCGGTTTATGCGGGGACGTCCGCAATGCTGGCCGTCGGATGTACTTTATGTCAGCAATGTCATCGCGGAAAATGTGCGTGGGGGATTACCACAAATCAAGCTGACTTGCGCAAAAGGCTTCCGGTGGATATTGCCGCGGAGCGATGTACTAACCTGCTTATGGCTTGGGCGCGTGAAATTAAAGAAATGCTTGGATTGATGGGACTTAACTCTATTGAAAGTCTGCGAGGCAATCGACTGAAATTGAGGGGAGTTGACCTCTCTGAAATCGAACTAAAAACATTAGGCATTGCGCAGGCTGGAATATGAAATTAGAGGTCAGGGATCGGTTGTAAGCAATCAGCCTTATTGAAAATCCTTAAAAACTGAGCCCTTTCACCTGCAAACCGAATATTATGAAAAAAGTTTATCCAATTGAAGAAAGATGCATAGGCTGTCACTTGTGCGAAGTAGCATGTATTGTTGAACATTCTAAAGTAAAGAACCCTGTCAGCGCATACTTTACGGAGGGGTTGACGTTTAACCATGAGGTTTCTTCTTATACCCCTGAACCAAATCAGGCCTTATCTGATAATCGTCCCAAGCCATTAAACAGATGCATAGTAGAGGAAAACGGGGCACTCTGTCTTTCCACTAATTGCAGACATTGTGAAGAAGCGTCCTGTATTTTAGCCTGTAAAAACGGTTCACTTTATAAGGATGAAGAAGGCCGTGTGCTTTTAAACGAAAAAAAATGTGTTGGCTGCTGGATGTGTCTCATGGCGTGCGAATATGGTTCTATCAATAGAAATGTTTATATAAAAAATGTATCTTTAATAGAAAATAACGCGATTCAGCATCACTGCGACCTTTGTCCAGAGCGGGAAGAACCTGCGTGTGTCATGGTTTGTCCGACCAAGGCATTGGCATTTGATAATCGAAAATAGCAGTTAATAATAATTAGTTAGTAATTTTTTTTTGACCGTAAATAACGCTGAGTACGCAAGGAAAAGGTAGCTTTCATCTGCGATTTTTGCATCCCATGCGGTAAATTGAAGCTCCCTGTAGCAAGTTACGGGGAATCTTCGGTTGAGAGTGTGATTTTATTTAAAGTTCGCTCGCTAAACAGATTCATTAAAATGAAAAATTCAAAAAAATTCAAATATGTAATTATTGGAAATTCTTTCGCGGCTTTATTTGCGGTGGAGTCAATCAGAAAATCAGGAGCAAAAGAAACAATCGCTGTAATCAGCGATGAAACGGAACATACATACAGCAGGGCAATGCTTCATGAATATGTCGCGGATATGGTCAATGATAACTTTATCTACTTAAGAGATTTTGATTATTATCAAAAGATGAATGTTACTCCAATATTAGGAAGTAGGGTCAGCAAAATTGATTCAAAAACAAAAAAAGTATATATCGGAAAAGAAAGTATCGGATTTGAAAAATTGCTAATCTCTTCAGGGGGAGTTCCGTTTATACCGCCGGGCATTACAGGTCTTAATGAATTTGAAAATGTATTCACATTTACCAAAAAAAAAGACGCGGATAAAATAAAGGCAGTATTAAAAAATGTTAATAGCATTGCTATCCTAGGAGGCGGTTTAATAGGACTTCAGTGTGCGGAAGGGCTGGCGCATACCGGTAAAAAGGTTACAGTTGTTGAACTAGCCGACAATATTCTTCCTATCGCTCTGGATGATGAGGCGGCCAAAATAGCACGGCAGGAACTTCACAAGCAAGGAATTGAAATTATTACTAAAGACACCATTGTTAATATAAACGGTTCTGCCGGAAAGATCAATTCTGTAACCTTAAAGAGCGAGAAGAAAATCCCATGCCAAATGGTAGTTATTGCTGTTGGGGTGAAACCTAATATTGAATTTCTAAATGGCTCTGGAATTAAAACCGACAGAGGAATTTTGGTTAACAGCAATATGGAAACTAATATAAAAAATATTTATGCAGCGGGAGATTGCACAGCGGCAAAAGAAATACTAACCGGAAAAACAATGCCTATTCCTATTATTCCCCTTGCATCACAACAGGGGATGACAGTGGGCTGCAATATGGCAGGAAAAAAGAAGGAATATAAGGGAGGACTTTCATTGAACGCGTTGCAGTTTGGCGGCGCTCAGATCATTTCGTATGGCTTTATACGTGATGAGGCCAATGGAGAAATTTTAAAAAAACTGGATGAAAAACAAGGAATTTATAAAAAAATTATCATCAAAAAAAATAAAATTACCGGCGCTGTCTTTGTGCGGGCAATCGAAAGAGCCGGGATATTCAGGTATCTTATAGAAAACAAGGTAGATATTGGAAAGTATAAAGATAAATTATTAGAACCGGATTTCAACTGGGCGCATGTTCAAAATGAAACCCGGGATCAATTGTTTCTTAGGTCGCAATAGTTTAATTACTTGTTTTTTTAACGGGAAAAGAGAAGATATGGTTCAGCAATCTTACCATGATATAAATTGTCAGGCTGAGCTTCTCGAAACCAGCTATAACCTGTTAATCGCTGTCAAAATAATTTAATCGCTAAATATAAAATTATGGAAAATTTCGGATTATTTACAGAACCCTGGGTGAAATCACCTTACCGG
>CAJXCL010000047.1 GCA_913051775.1 uncultured Nitrospirota bacterium
TGCTTTTTAAAGAGCATGCCAATAAGATTGTTATTAATGCCACCAAAGCCCTTGTTGGACATACCATTGGAGGGGCAGGCGCAATTGCGGCCATTATCTGCTCCATGAGCATCAAAGATGGCGCGACACATCCAAACCTTAATTATGATGATCCTGATCCGTTATGTGAAATGGAGATGATTAAAGGAGCTGTTGTTGAGAAAAACCTTAGAATAGCGCTTATAAATTCATTTGGATTTGGAAGTAATAATTCCACATTGGTTTTTAGAAAGCTTAAGTAAGGAACAAGTAAAAGTGCTAGGAACTTTTGAAATGAATGGCAGTTCCGAATATTTTTTTTAGTCGTCTTTAGAAATAAAGCAGGAATGTAGTGCAAGACTTTAGTCTCGATTTTGCAGTGAGGCGAAGGTAAAGCTTCGTAGTACGTTATTAAATGCCGAAAAATATTTTTTAAAACCATTAATATTCTGTATAATTAAAATTCTATGTCGGAAAATGAGATTGAAAAAAAAGTAACAGATGCTCTCGCGAACTATATAAAAAACAGATCTATAAAGATTGAGGGGAGTTCACAATTAAGAGAGGAGCTTGGTCTCGATTCTATGGATACGATTGAGCTTGTCTTTCAGTTAGAGGAAAATTTCAATATTCAGATATCTGATGACGATATCATGGGACTTAATACTGTGGATAGTGTGGTCCAGTACATAGAAAAAAGGGTGAGTAAAAAGAAAGAAAGCGGATAATGCCTTTTTAACATTTCCTGTTTTCTCTAGATTGTACTTGGAACGGACGTGCATTTTGGTTCCAAGTTAAACTTGGGAGCAGCAGGAAAATTATCCGCATTTATATGCAAAAATCTGTGTCCTATTAAATTATGAAAACAACTTTGAAAGAATTAGCGCAATTAGTTAACGGCAAGGTTATCGGGGACGGTAAGACATTAGTCACCGGAGTTGCCGGTATTAAGGACGCTAAGGACGGCGATATCACTTATCTTTCTCATCTGAAATATGCTGTTGAGATCGGGAAAACGAGGGCATCCGCTTTGGTGTTGGCAAAACAGCAAGAAGGATGCTCTATACCAGTGATTATAGCAGAAAATCCTCTTTACGCCTTCAGCCGCATTGTTTCACATTTTTATGCTAAATCTCCTGCCCCAAAAGGGGTCAGCCCACAAGCTGCTATCGGTCAGGAAGTTACTCTTGGAAAAGATATTTCCATTTACCGTTTTGTTGTGATTGGAGATCGTGCAAAGATCGGCAACAGAGTTTCTCTTTACCCGGGTGTTTTTGTTGGAGATGATTCTGTAATTGAAGATGATTGCGTAATTTATCCCAATGTGTCAATTATGCATAAGGTTTTTATTGGGAAACGGGTAATTGTTCATAGCGGGACAGTGATTGGGAGTGATGGGTATGGCTATGTGCCTGAAAAAGGAAAGCACCATAAAATTCCACAAGTTGGGAAAGTGATTATTGAAGACGATGTGGAGATTGGTTCTAATGTTTCAATTGACCGCGCCTCATTAGGAAAAACCATAATAAAACATGGAACTAAAATAGATAATCTTGTTCAGATAGCCCACAATGTGAAGGTTGGAGAAAACTGTATTATTGTCGGCCAGGTAGGCATTGCCGGAAGTTCGGAAATAGGCAATCATGTAACATTAGCCGGCCAGGTCGGGGTATCGGATCACATTAAAATAGGAGACAACACCCTTGTTGGAGCTAGTACTGGTATATGGAAGGATATAGAAGCAAATCAACAGGTTTTTGGAAACCCTTGTATGTCCTATGGAAAGTTTCTAAGAACTCAGGCTATGATTATGCGTTTACCGGAGATCAGAGACCAACTTAAAGCCTATGAAGAGCGGCTTAAAAAGCTGGAAAAGCAAGCCGGTGAAGAGCAATAACATCCCTCAAGAGTGGCGGACCCCCCCCCTTTTATTGACAAAATTTTAAAAACTTGTTACCATGGTCGTACACCTTTCTTGTAAAATCCCGTCTAAAATTATTAACATAGATTTTTTTAATGAAGTTTAAACCAGGCTGTTCAAAAAACAAGGGTAACGCTTTAATGTGATTCCAACTTGATTGGAAACCGGAGTGACCTTTTTTGGACAACGTGGCCTTGTCCTAAAAGGGCTCTACAGTTATAACAAAGGAGGTTTTTAGAATATATGCTTACTACTATTTCAACTGCGATGATTGCTGATGGAAGCGGAATTTTTGCAACGCTCTTAGGTTACGGGCACACTTTTTTTGCCGCGATAATTGTGCTTGGCGCCCTTATTTTTGTTCATGAGTTTGGCCATTTTATAGTAGCGAAAAAACTTGGTGTGGGTGTTGAAAAATTTTCCCTTGGGTTTGGACCAAAAATTTTAGGAAAGCAAATAGGTGATACGGAATACCTACTGTCCGCGATTCCTTTGGGAGGATATGTTAAGCTGACAGGGGAAGATGCCGAGGAAGAATGTGAAGACAAAGAACATTCCTTTGCAGAAGCGTTAGTCTGGCGGCGACTTGCCATTGTATCCGCGGGACCGATTTTTAATATCCTTTTTGCTGTTTTAATTTTTACGATTGTTTACATGGTCGGAGTGCCGCTTATTAGCTCCGGTGTCGGAAAGATAAGAGACGATTCACCCGCCTTAAAAGCCGGGCTGTTGCCCGGGGATAAAATTACTGCAATTGATGGGCAAGCTATAAAGTTATGGGATCAGTTAAGAGAGGTTGTTCACAATAGCCCCGATAAAGAACTGATTTTTACGATAAGCCGAAATCAAAAGGAATTTGACATGGTTATTATTCCGGAATCTCGCAAGACGAAGAACCTGTTTGGTGAGGAAATTCATGTCGGGCTGATCGGAATTGAGCCGGAACCAACAGCTTTTATTACCGAACGTTATAATCCGATTATTGCCACTTACAAAGGGTTTCAGAAAACATGGGAAATAACTTATCTGACAGTTGTTGCTATAAAAAAATTATTTGAACGGGTTATCCCTGCGGATACAATTGGAGGCCCGATCATGATTTTTCAAATAGCGGGACAACAGGCCAAGGCAGGTATTTTGCAACTGGTGTTTTTTGTTGCACTCCTCAGTATAAACCTGGGAATATTAAACCTCCTTCCAATCCCTATTTTAGATGGTGGTCATATCCTTTTCTTTTTAATTGAGATTGTTTTTGGTAAACCGGTTACAGCAAAGAAAAGGGAAATTGCCCAGCAGATAGGAATGGCGATGCTTATTTCTTTGATGGTTTTTGCCTTTTACAACGATATTATGAGAATATGTTGTCAATAGTCATGTAAAAATCAACAACTAAAAGAAATACCTAAAGCAAACTATAATAAGCTGAAGTGCCTAAAGGTAAAAACTAAAAACCCATAAATCTTTTTTCTAAAACTATAGCTCATTTTACATTTTAGATACTTTAAACTTTGTTCTTTTTAATGTGAACTCTAACGACTCTCTCCTTCAAAGTCTTATCGAACTTGCCGAAAAACTATCCGTTAGAGTAATTTTTAAAAATTTAAAGGATGATGAATTTGTAATTAAAAGCGGTATGTGCTCTATAAAAGGGGATACACTCATTATTATTGATTCGAGAGTTTCCCTGGAGGAGAAGGTTAAAACGTTATGTAAGGAACTGAAAAAATTCAACCTTGATAATATCTTCATTTCCCCTGCTATGAGAGATATTTTACAAGGGCAAAATGAATCTTTTTGAGCAGGAAGAAAAAAACACTAATTTCCACTGTTCCCCCGCACTATTACTCTATAAAGTCTTCTTTTTTCTGGAAGTTATAGTAATCTATTGCCTTTAGGAGAGAGGAGTTTAATTGTATTAACATAGAATGAAGCAAGAGTTGTCTTTTTCCTTGTAACTACTTTTTTGTTATTTTCAAAATCGACACGGTTGGTGCATCAAAAAATTTAAATGACGTAGGCCTTTTAGGGGATTAAAAAAATGATGGTTTACTTAAACAACCTTCCCACTTTAATTAAGAATTTCGATAGCTTTGGAAACCAGCCGGAAAAGAGTTTTTCACGGTAATACTGATCCGCGCCTCTTTTTACTATTTGTCCCATTGTGGGATAAATATGTACTGTGCCGGATATTTTCTGAACAGGCAGGTTGTTTTTCATCGCAAATATATATTCATTGATTAAATCACCGGCGCCGACGCCAAGAATGCTGGCGCCAAGAATTTTCCCCTTCTTATCGCAAACAAGTTTTATCAATCCTTCGGTCTCTCCGTCTATAACAGCACGATCATGATCTTTAAAAGGATATCTGTAAATTTTTATGTTGTCATTTTGTTTTTTTGCTTCACCTTCTATTAACCCCACCCTTGCCAGTTCCGGGTCGGTAAAGGTAGTCCAGGGAACAACCAGCTTGTCCATTTTTCGTTTTATTAAAGGAAACATGGCATTTGAGACGACCAGCCCTGCTTCGTATTCCGCCATGTGAGTAAAAGGGAACATCCCTGTTACGTCCCCACAGGCCCATATGTTCGGAGCAGTAGTTTTCATGGTGTCGTTAACCACAATTCCAGTGCGTGTTGATCTAACTCCTATTTTATCAAGGTTCAGACCTTCAGTATTTGGAGTTATCCCTACAGCCACCAGTAGTTCATCCGCTTCAAATCTTTTTTCTGTACCGGCACATTCAGCCAAAACTATTTTTTTATTCCCTGATTGTTCTACTTTTTTTACATTGCTACAAGTGTGTATCTCGATCCCGTCTTTTTTTAATATTTCCTCTAAAATATCTGCAAGTTCTCTATCTTCTTTAGAAAGTATTTGTCCGACTTTCTCAAGGATGATAACCTTAGATCCAAACCTGCTGAATATTTGGGCAAACTCCAACCCAATAGGGCCGGCACCTATCACTAAGAGAGATTCTGGAAGTTTGCTTAAAGACAAAATTTTTATATTATTCAAATAATCAACCATATCCATTCCTGGAATGGAAGGAGATGTTGGTCTTGATCCGGTGGCAATGAGAAATTTTCTGCTGCTTATTTTTTCTCCGTTTACCTCAAATGTGTTGGTGTCTATGAATGATCCATTTCCAAAGAAAAGCTTCACTCCCATTTTTTTAAATCGTTCGGGGTCGTCGTGTTTTCCAATCTTTTCCTGGATGGATTTCATGTGATCCATTATTTTCTTAAATTCAAAGTCGACTTTTACTGGGTTTAAACCGAAATCTGGGGATCTGCGCAGTAATGAAATAATTCTTGCTGTGTGCGTAAGCGATTTTGTTGGCACACAACCATAGTGGAGGCAGTCCCCTCCAAGTTTTTCTTTCTCAACAAGAGCAACTTTTGCTCCCAACTGACTAGCGCCGCTTGCAGTAACAAGTCCCCCAACTCCACCACCTATAATGGTTAAATCAAATTTGCTCATTTTATATCTTTTTTCTGACTGTTTTTTTGTTTAATATACCAGAGAGAGATGTTGTTCCCGTTCAATCCTATCCTCAGCTCAATCTTGCCACAAAATCACTAAGACACAAAAATATAATCTCTTAGTATCTTGGCACCTTAATAGCTAAAATACAATTTTAGGGCTGCTAGATTTTCGCAGAACATCGAAAACCTATCAGGATATGGCGTGATTGGGAAGGACGACCATGACGGGCAGCAGGTCTGCAAATGCCAGGAGAATCGTCCCATGAACAACTTTTCACGACATGTTTCCTATTTGGAAACGTGCTGGTCGTCCACTCAAATACATTTCCTGCTGCGTCAAGCAAACCGTAAGGACTCTTTCCTCCTGGATATTTATCGATTTCTGTTGTGAAATATGGGCCGCCTTTCCAACTGTTAAGTCTAGCAGGATTCCACTGATTTCCCCATGGAAAGTATCTCCCATTAGTTCCACGGGCTGCTTTTTCCCATTCTTCTT
This sequence comes from uncultured Nitrospirota bacterium, assembly GCA_913051775.1. Taxonomy (GTDB): domain Bacteria; phylum Nitrospinota; class Nitrospinia; order CAJXCL01; family CAJXCL01; genus CAJXCL01. The sequence goes on from CAJXCL010000047.1 coordinate 5,921, forward strand.
CTGTGGGTAATCGAAAATCTTTTTTAAATGTACTTCCCTTCCATTTGCAGTACTTTGAGGCATCATCGATACTTACTAAAACAACAGGGTGTTTGCCGAGCCCTTTCGGGTATCCTTTATCGCTCCAGAGAAAGGGACGAACCTCTTTGTACGGGTGAACCAGGAAGCCCTGCTTCTGGTAGTTGCCCGGTGAGATAAAGGGAAAACGATGAGTTGTTTCTTTTACAAATTTCAGATACTCATCATTAGTAACAAGGGTTTGATCAATGCAGTATTCTTCAAGGTAAAACGTTTTCTTTACTTCAATGTCATACCAGCCGTATTTGCGGGTTGTACCGCCGTCCAGATTATAGGCAAACTCCTTTTCTTTTTCATCACTCCCCATAATAAACTTTCCGGCAGGAATAAAGACCATCTTTGGGTCAAGACATGAATTTCCCGTTCTTTGCGGTTGCAGTGTGTCTGTAGCAGCGGTGGAGCTAATAAAACTCAGAATCAGTGCAAAGAAAATGACTTTTTTAAAAAACATAGGACTCCTTCGGGACAATTTGTAGATTACAAATTCCAGATTGAATGTGTAATTAGGAATCTGAAATCCCCAGTTTCCCCCATATATCATTGATTCTTTTCTTAACATCATCCGTCATTTTAATTTCATCCGGCCATTCTCTATGGTAGCCTTCTTCTTTCCATTTGCGTGTGGCGTCGATACCAAGCTTTTCTTTGATAAAATGAAAGTCTCGTTTAGGGTCCACATTATTAAAAAACTTCCAGACAGCATATGAGATATTTTTTACATCAACGTCTTCGTCAAATATCACTACTATTTTAAATTTGGCAGACCGGGAATCGTTAAAAATTGATTGTGCGATTCTTTCCCCTGCATTAGGGATTCTTTTTTTTAAGGAAATAAAAAGCATGGGGGACTTTACGTTTTTTACAGGAACAGAAATATCCCTTACGTCTGATGAAAGCTCTTTTGCAAACTTTAATATTTTTTTATCAGATGGCATATTAGGGATATCACACTTTAATATTTCGGTCCCTGTTGCATCGATACCAAGTTTGGAACCGAATAAAGCTTTTGATGCTGAGTGATCAAGGACGTCCAAGATTCCCTCTGAAAAAAATAAATCTTTAGAAAAATCAATATGGTTAAGGATATGTTTTGTTACTTCAGAATAATTATGAATATTCATGCCCTCATCCACTGCGAGAATCATTTTAGAAAAACTCATCTGACCAGTACCCCAAAGGGTGTTCATAGTATGCCTGGACTGATATGGATAACGCCTGTTAATCGCAACGATGGCGCAGTTATGAAAAACCCCTTCCCAGGGTAAAGAAATATCGCTGATGTCCGGATTAATGGTTTTGAGCATTGGGAGGAAAATTCTTTCCGTTGCCTTTCCCATATAGCAGTCTTCCATAGGAGGTTTTCCGACAATGGTTGTGCTGTAAACCGGATTATGCCTGTGAGTAACAGCCGTAACATGAAAAACAGGGTAGGGCGCGGCAAGGGAATAATAGCCTGTATGGTCTCCAAAAGGTCCTTCTATTCTGCTTTCTTCCGGGTCAACATACCCTTCAAGCACAATTTCTGCATAAGCCGGTACTTCTAAATTGATAGTTTTACACTTAACAAGTTCTACTCCTTTTTTGCGTATAAAACCTGCTAACAGTAATTCATCAACTCCGGGAGGCATTGGCGCGGTAGCAGAATAGGTAACAACAGGGTCGGTTCCTATAGCTACCGCTACTTCCATTCTTTTCTTAAGCTTCTTATATTCCTGAAAGTGGCCGGCTCCATCTTTATGGATATGCCAGTGCATTCCTGTAGTATTCTTGTCATATACGTGCATACGATACATGCCGGTGTTTCGCTTACCGGTTTCCGGTGATTGGGTGAAAACAACAGCCAGAGTAATAAACTTTCCGCCGTCCATGGGCCAGCACTTAATGACAGGGAGTTTGTTCAGATCGATATTATCGCCGGTTAAAACCTTTTCCTGACAGGGGGCGGTTGTTCCTTTAAATTTTTTAGGCGGTATTTTGATGAGGTCAAATAATGTTGGAATTAATCCAAATTTTTCAGAAAATTTTTGGGGAGGTTTGGTTTCTATCAGCTTTTTAATTTCGGAAGCGATTTGTTCAATATTATTAACACCAAGAGCCATAGCCATTCTTTTTTCGCTTCCGAAGGCGTTTATAAGTGTAGGCATGGAATGATCTTTAACGTTTTCGAATAGCAGCGCTTTTCCGCCGTCTGGAGATTTTGATACCCTGTCCGCAATCTCGGTAATTTCTAGGATAGGTGATACCTCTTCCTTCACTCGGATAAGTTCACCTTCCTCTTCCAATCGAGCAATGAATTCGTGTAATGATTTGTAGTTTTGTCGCATATAGTATAAATATGAAAAGCTTTCAGCAGTCAGCTATCAGCGTGTAGCAAAAATAAAGTCTGAATACTGAGAGCTGATAGCTTACAGCTAATGAATAAGTTATTACAAATTATTTATGGGGACAAATCAAGGTCAAATTAAGCAAAGAGACATCTGAATAGTTTTAACAGGTGAGATGAAAGGCAGCCATGACATCTTCTTTGTCACTTAAGAAATTGAAGGTTTTCCAGGCGTTTGAAGTGGATTCTATTATGGCTTCGATACTAGCTTTTTTTAAGTATGATTTGGCTTCAGAATCAACTTTCATCATTTTAGAAAACCCCGTGCCGATTAATAATTTTTTGGGATTCTTTTTGAGAAGTTTTTCAATATCATCTATTTGGAACAAGTGGCCGCTCATCCGCCACCAATTAGGATAAACAGTACCTTTGTACAGGATGACGTCGCTATCGTAGCTCTTTCCGTCTACAACAATTCTTCCAAATGAATAGGAATCTATTGTCATAAAAAAACAATAGCAGAAGATGCGAAATAATTTTGTTATTATTTTTTACGTCGCTGGAAAAAGCCTTTACTTTTTTCCAGTACTTTTTCTCCACTTATTTTTGCCAGTTCTCTAAATAGCTCTTCCTGTTGTTTTGTGAGACTCGTGGGAGTTTTAACAAAAACGGAAATTACCTGATTACCTCTGCCATAGCCTTTAATGTGTTGAATACCGGCTCCTTCGAGCTGGAAAATAGCTCCGCTTTGCGTTGATTGTGGTATTCTAATCTTGTGCGATGAGTTTAAAGTCGGGACTTCTATGTCCGCTCCCAGAACCGCTTGAGAGATTGAAATAGGGACTTTGCAATAAATATCATATTTATTCCGCTCAAAAAAATCATGTGGTTCTACGCGTAAAAAGACGTAGAGGTCTCCCGGGGGACCACCAAATTTGCCCGGTTCTCCTTCTCCCTGGAGACGGACTCTAGTTCCGTTATCAACTCCAGCAGGTATTTTTACATTTATCTTTTTCGGTCTAAGCACAGAGCCTGCACCGCGGCAGTCTTTGCATGGTGTTTTAATAGCTTGTCCCTGTCCGTGACAGGATGGGCAGGTAGTCCGTATGCTGAAAAAACCCTGAGATGTTGATATCTGGCCTACGCCATGGCAATGCGAACATGTTTCAGGGCTGGTGCCTGGTTTGGCTCCAGTGGAGTTACAAGCGGAACATTCCACTTTTTTTTCAATAGATATATCCAATTCTTTCCCAAAAGCCGCGTCAAGAAAAGATATTTTCATATCATATCTGAGATCAGCTCCCTGGTGAGCTGCAGTACGTGACCGGCTTCGTTCTCCAAACCCAAAAAAATCTTCAAAGATATCTCCAAAAGAGGAGAAGGCATCTTCAAATCCACTAAACCCAATTCCAGCTCCTTTCAAGCCTTCATGCCCAAAACGGTCATATAGGTTTTTCTTTTCCGGATCTTTTAGAACTTCATAAGCTTCTGATGCTTCTTTAAACTTCTCTTCAGATTCTTTGTTTCCCTGGTTTTTATCCGGATGATATTGAAGCGCTTTTTGCCGATAAGCTTTTTTCAGTTCAGACTCTGATACGTTTTTCTGAACGCCTAATATTTCATAATAATCTCTTTTATTAGTCATCATTTTTCTCTATATCCTCAAAGAATGCCAAATTTAACTAAGCTATTATTACTTCTTATCAATTATACTGCACGGACAAACGAGTTTGTCCATGCCGCCCATACTTGCTGTCTTCCGTTCTCTGTCCTCCATTATATTTGCTTAGTTCTCCATCGTGTCACTTTGCGGAGGATTTATTAATAATGCTTTTATACTGCTTATTATTTCATCACGTAGCTTCGGTTCAATAGAATAAATGGTTTTTGATTTATCTGTTATCGCGAAAAGCACGTCCGCGTCTTTTACTTTTGTGCTTATAAAAAGGGATTCCAGGTTTTTTCCCTTATCATCCCGCAGGTTTACTTTTATAGCTGGATTTTGCAATCCAAAAGCGGATAAGTCAGGTTTTTCACTTTCATCTACAATATCTGTAAATTTTACATCTCCTAAACTCCAGAGAACTTCTTTTACTTTGATTGCTTTTAATTTCTTTTTTTCAGGTTTCTCGAGGGTCCATTTATCTTCTGTTTTAGATGCAAGGTATTCATTGTCTGAGGTTTTAATTTGAATGCGAGCAGTCTTGTCTTCACTTATAGACAGGAGGTATTTATGCTGGAGAGACATGTCAGTTATATCTAATTTGCTGAAGAGCTCCCTATCAAGCAGAACCACTTCATCAAGTATACCTATATCTGCATAGACCGATTCTGTTGGCTGGTTGTCAGCGCCAAAAGAAATGGTTTTAGGCTCGGTGTTGTCTTTTTCATAGAGCTTAACAGTCAGCCTTGGGTTTTTCAGAGCAAAAGCATTCTTCTGCTCCCTGTCTTTTGGAATAAAGTCTATCACTTTACTGCTACTAACATAGTCTAATATGGAATTTACTTCAAAATCATCAGCTTTAGCCTTTCTTGGTTCAATAATGTTCCATTTTTTTTCTTTATTTTTTGTAGTTGTAATAGTTTTTTCAGAAAAGACAAACTGAATTTTATTAATCCTGTCGTTGGTAAATTGGAAAATGCTTTTATCACGGATATCATTGACCCTGTGGGGAAAATCATTTAAGAATTCCTTTTTTAGTAGAAATACTTTGTTTTTCGACGCGGTTTTCGCGTAAACTCCCTTCTCTTCAGTATTTCCTATTCCAAAAGCCAGGGAATGTGGCGCTTTATCTTTTCCAATAAGGAAGGAGATTTTAGCTGGAGGATTATTTAATCCGTATGAATCCAGTTCATCTGCTTCTTCAGCAATAAATTTTTTGATTTCAGTGGTTCTTATTTTTTGTAATAAGGAGGCGATTTTTTCAGAATCAGCAGGTGCCTTTTTAGGTTCTACAACCTGCCATTCACCAGCCATTTTTTCTACAGAGTAATTCCCTGCCCTTGTTGCAACTTTAAATCCCTGTACTTCGTCATTCTCAAAATGAAAAATATTTTTATCCCTCAGTTCATAAGGGCTTTTATCTATTCCGACTTTGTTATAAGAAGCGATCATAAAGATAGTATCCTTGTTTTTTAATTTGGAATAAAACATATTACCGGTTGGAATTTCATCCCCTGAGACTAGAGTTATGTTACTGCCATCATCTGCTTTTACATGGACGGCAAAGGAAGGATTGTCGAGTCCAAATTCTGCTATATTTTCAACGGAATTTGCAACTATACTTCCTTTTGGGAGTTTTTCCAAATAGTCGATCCATACATCGAAACTATCTTTATCTATATTTGCCTCAATAGGTTCTTTAATTTTCCAGGCATTATTTACTTTGGCGAGTCGAACTATTTTTTTGTTTTTCTTTTCAACTGTTACTTCAGAAATTTCTTCTTTTTTCAGAGGAAAAAAAACTCTTTTTTCTTCTTTCTCAATTTCTTTTGTTTTTTCTGCTTTTTTTATCTCGATTAGATAATAGTAAATTCCGATAAAGACAAAGATCAAAAAGAAAAGGAATGTTTTCTTGAGACTCATTTCATGTTTTTCCTCTTCTTATAAACAGTAATACCGGAGATAATAAACAGAGCTGGCATTACGACCAGAGGTATCCAGAAAATCATTTTTTGCTGGGCTTTGCTGAGGGTAAAGAGCTGGCCGGTTGACTGCTTGGGCCGTATCGAAATTAATTCTTCCTCTTCGAGCAGCCAATTAATGATATTAAGAAAAAAATCACTATTTCCAAGAATGTTAATTCTGGAGTTAGACGCAAAATCTGAATCACCGATCACAACGATTCTTCCTTCCTTTTTTTTAACATCTTTAGGTTTATCTTCTTTTGGATCGAAGTCATGTCTGAAACGCTCAGGCGTATCTTTTTTTTCATTGAGAGAAGCCACCACCCCTATAGAGATAGGGCCTTTTATATCTTTGCCTTCTTCAAAGACGGCTTCTCCGATTTCAAAGGGAACCTTGTTTATTTCAGCCCAGGAGTCAGAACTGGACTTCATAAGGGAGGTTACCCTTGTTCCTTTAACAGGATTAACCGTCATATCAACGGAACGCGTTAAAGGAAAAAAAGTGGCAGTTGAAAAATTTTTCACAATTGGGTGCCTGCCATACTGGGTTACGACCGGCATGGAAGGGTCAACGCCGAAAATTCTACTTAGTTTATCGACAACGATGTTATCCTGGAGATCAATTCCGTATTTTTCTAAAAAACTACCCAGTTCTGAAGCCGTGCCTGGATCTATCATAAAAAAGATTTTCCCGCCTTTTTCAATATACTTTTTAAGCGTTTCCAGCTCGGTATTTAATATCGGTTTTTTAGGCCCGGCAATAATCAGGAGATTGGAATCTTCAGGTACAGTTTCTGTAGTGGGAAGAACTAGATCTTTAATTTCATAATTAGAATCCTCTATGGCCTTTTTTGCGAAGCTGTACCCCGGCTCATTAATGTCCTTAATATTTTTTTCGCCGTGTCCCTTGGAAAAGTAAATAACTTTTTTGCCTTTGCGGGTAAGTTTAAGAATAGCATTAGTGAGTTTCTCTTCCCGAATATCAGATATTATTTCTTCTTTATTTTCACTTTCTAGAACGGTAGTGCCGTAACTGGTTATTTGATATTTTTTTGCTTTTCCTGGGCTTTTATCAGGATCAACGAATTCGTAAGAAAATCTGGAAGAATGGTAAAGATACTGATCAAGCAAATCCTTAAAGGCTTGCTGTTCTCCTCTTTGAGTTTCATTGAAAAAAGCGATGACTTTTACGTCTTTTTGAAGAGATTTTAGTACTTTTATGCTCTGGTCGGAAAGGGTATAAAGTTTAGAAGCGGTGAGATCCAGTCGATTATGATGCTTAAATGAAATCGCCTCAATAAGTACTATTACCCCAATGACAAGAAAAATCGCAATGCCTGTGTTAATACTGTACTTAAAAGTTAGTTTGGTCATAATTTAGAACTACCTATCAGCGGTCAGCTATAATCAAAACAATTCTTTTATCAAGCTGAAAGCTGATTGCTATAACTTGACAGCTTTTTCATGCTCCTCTCCATTTTTTTGATTCAATGGAGCGGAGTGTTAAAAATATAAATAAGAAAGAAAAGTTTAAGTAAAAAATCAAATCTCTTGTGTCTATAACCCCTTTAGCAAAGTTATCAAAATGAGCTATAACTGAGAGGTCTTTTAAGACAACGGCAAGCCCGGGCGCGACAAATCTTTCCGAGGCGTCAATAACCCATAAAATCATAAGTATTCCAAATGTTCCAATAGCGGCTACGATCTGGTTTTCCGTGGTTGATGAAAGCAATATTCCAACGGAAATAAAGGAAGATCCCATTAATAAAAGCCCCAGGTATGATGAAAAAACAGGTCCCCATTCGATGAAGCCAAAAAAGTTAATCATAATCGGGAAAACAAAGGTTGTAGCCAACATAATTGCATAAACAGCAAGACAGGCCCCAAACTTGCCCATAATCATTTCTCCATCGCGAATTGGATAGGTAAAAAGAAGTTCAGCGGTGCCCTGTTTCTTTTCCTCCGAAAGAAGCCTCATGGTGAGTAACGGAACTATCAATAGAAGGACGATGGCTAAGTTGCTATATAAAGGCTTTAAAATTAATTCCACCACATTTAATTGTGATCCCATTTCATTGGCTCTCATCCCTACTGAAAAGACGACAAAGTTGTAATAAGACATGATATTAAAGAAAAAATATCCGGAGA
>CAJXCL010000048.1 GCA_913051775.1 uncultured Nitrospirota bacterium
CTTTTTTTAAAGCCTCTTTTAATCCGGCCATTACTTCCATAACGTTGGAGCCGGTTTGGCGGATTGCATTCATGGCAATGGTGGAATTGCCCTGCGACCTTACTACACGCTGCGGTTCTTTATATCCGTAATCAGCTACCCCAACATCTTTTAGGTAAACAACGTCGTCTCCTTCCCTGCGGATAACCGAATCCATGATACTCTGAAGTGAAGGATACCGTCCTACAGTACGAACAATATAAGACCTTTTACCCTGCTCAATATCCCCGCCGGAGATATTGGTGTTGTGACGACGGAGCATGTCCCGCACATTCATCATGGAAAGTCCTTTTTGGGCCAGTCTGTAAGGGTCGATTTTTACATGAACTTCTTTTTCCACACCTCCGAATAAATTAATAGAACTAACCCCACTTACTCTCTCCATTCGAGGCTTCACAACGTTATCCATTAAATCATAGAGAGTTGAAATGTCTTCCCTTGGCGGATGGCTTTTTAAGATGAACCAGGAAATAGCATTAGACGGCCTACTTGCTCCTGTTTCAATAAACGGCTGGTCAACATTTTCCGGGTATTTTTTGACTTGCCTGAGTTTGTCCGAAGTATCAAGAAGGGCCCTGGACATATTGGTTCCGAGGATAAATTCCAGGATGATAGTGCCAGACCCTTCCGAACTGGTGCTGGTCATTTTTTTGAGACCCTGTAGAGATTTTAATTTTTCTTCCTGTACTTCAATTATTTCCCGTTCTATTTCCTGCGGGCTGGCGCCTTCCCATCTTGTGGTGATACTGACTTCGGGCTTATCCACGTTGGGAGTTAATTGTATAGGAAGGGCAAAGATAGAAATCATCCCGAAAAGGCAGACAATAATAACGCCCACCAGAACGGTAACAGGATTTCGAATTGCAAAGTTAATTAAAGCCATAGCAGTATGTTTACAGGGATCTGTTCTCAAGAATCAGATAAAGTATAAGCCCCGACCAATGAACTCCGATCCCTGATAACTGATATTATTGATTAAGAATTTTCAATGGCATTCCCGGGCGGAGTCTTTCCCCGCCTCTGGTAACAACCGGGTCTCCGGGAGAAAGATTGCCATTCACTTCTATTAAGCTTTTTCTTTGAATTCCTGTTTTAACAGGAACCATTTTGGCTTTGTTGTCTTTATCCACCAGGTATACAACATTTTGTCCCCTTGAAACTGTTATAGCGTCCTGTGGAACAAAGAGTGCTTTCCTTTCAGTTCCATAAGGGAGCATTCCCTTAACCATCATTCCTATTTTTAAGAGTATATCCGGGTTACGTAGAACCAGTATTACAGGGAAAGTTCTTGAGCCTTTTTGGGCTTCCGGTATGATCTTATACACCTTTGCAGTGAACGTCCTGTCAGTAAAAGCGTTGACCTGGACATCCACTTCGGTTCCGATATTGATCTCGCCAACAACTGATTCCGGTACAGGAAGAGTAATACGTATAGGATCTATCTGAGATATTCTAAAAACCTGTTGTCCTCTGTCAACCCATTCTCCTATTTCAATAATTTTATCAACAATAACTCCGGCGAATGGTGCGAAAATAGTAGTTTTCTTTAGCTGGTCTTCTAATAAAACAACCTTTGCTTTTTTTACATATACCGATGCCCATGCTTTTTCTATTTCTTCTTTTCTGGTTCCTTCAATGGCTAAATCGTAAGCAAATTTTTTCTGATGATAAGCTCTGTCCGCCGCGTCTGCTTCAAGCTCCGAGTTGGTAAGGAGTCTTTCGCCAATTACTTTGTCCTTAAAGAGCCGCTTGTTCCTTTCATACTCATTTTTTGCTTTTGTCCAGAGTGCCGCTGCCTCATTCATTGCGGCTTTTGCTTCTTCTATTTCCAAAGGACGGCTCCCAGCCTTTAATTCTTCCAGATTTTTTATGGATTCCTCCTCTTCTGCTTTTGCTTCCAGAATGTTAATTTTTAGCTGGGAATTTGAAAGCTGAAGCAGGGGACGGCCTTTTTTGACCATATCGCCTTCTTCAATGAATATTTTCTCAACAACTCCCTCTACTTCAGAACCGATTCTGGATACCCGCGGAGATTCAACGCTGCCGACAATAGATATCGTTTCCAGAACAGTTTCGCTTCTTACTTTTTCAACTTTGACGCCGGTAGCGGGAGGAGAGCCCTTTCTTTTATCTGAACCTTCCTCTTTTTTAGAATGCGATTCTGTGTAAAAAAGCAGAACGGATGAAAAAACTAATAAAACGGCAAAATATCGAAATAAAATTTTATTCATTTTTTTTGTTTGAATCCAGGCTTAATGCTCCCGCACAGTGCACAGAAACCTGCAGCAACACTCCCAAAATAACTAGGTTTTTTAAGAATAGAATCATCTGCATCTTATCGGCAAAATTGTGGTGAAATATTAATTGTGTAAAGAGTTTAATTTTATTTTAAGTTCGCTCACTAACCTCGTGGCAAGATCACGGGAAATGCGCTCGCTGTGCACGTTCAATCAAAAGCTGTACTTTGTCTCAAAGTAGATTCTATCATTATTATTAAACTGACCGATGAAACCTTTTGCTTCTCCTTCTATAATATCAGCGCCGAGAGTTAATTTAATCTTATCAGTTAGATCATAAGCTGCTTTTGGCCGAATCAAAAAGACTCCGTCATTAGCGTCATAGAGGATTAGAAGATCAGGCTTCAGCGTCTCATTCATGAAATTGCTTTGGAAAAAAATTGAAAAAATATTTTCGATTTCATCGTCTATCATACCTTCTTCATAATTAAAAATAATTTGCTGAATAAACTGTCCATTTACCAACAAGTTATCATTAACAGTGTAATCTGCTCCAGTCATGTAAAATAGATTGTTTTTCCTGGTAACTCCTTCAGCGACTTCTGTTTCCTCAATCCTGAAAAACTTGCCTACGTTAAAGGCAAATTCTCCTTGCGGAACCCATTTCCCAAATGCATTATTAAAAGTGAAGCCGAGAGTATGATGCCTGTGATGTTCAGGAAACACCTTCTTTTCAGATTTTTCTTCTTTAATATGCAAGGCAGGAGAATCATCCCAGGTGTAAAAGTAGCTTGAAGAGATATCCCAACCTCCTAAAAATCTTGAAAGACGTAATCCGATTTCCGTGCTTTCAAAACCATCACCCGGCTTTGAGATAGCCTGCTGGGGATATGAAAAAGGTGATGGCAGGGACCATTCAGACCCTGTTTCTGCCGGTCTATCAGGTTCGAAATCAGGGATGAAAAGATTTTCTATGTCATATTTGCCTAAGGAATATTCAAGCTTTAGCATCCAGAGGGGAACTCGGCTGTCTATAAAGTCATCGAGAATGAACTCCCTTAAATCCTGAGGATTTATTATATCTGTAATCTTTAATCCTACTGCTTCACCCCATATAACCTGTTGTCTCCCAAGACGGAAAGATAAGTCACTGATAGACCCTTCTACATAGAGTTCTCTCAGAATATCTTTGGTTTTGAAATTTGTTTTGTATTCCCGCGATGCTTCATCACTATAATTATTCGATTCATATGCCGCATCATATTTGAGCCATGTGAGTCCATAAAGGCTAAATTCATCAGAGAAATTAAACCATGTTTCAAGTTGAAAAAGATTATGAACTTTGGGAAAAATATGAGGAGCATTTACTCTATGTGCTGTTTCGTTTTCCAAATAGCCGTTTGTCTCAAACTTATCCTTAAACATTTCTATCACCGGGTTGATTTGCGAAATCTCATTCTCGGCAGCGCTAATAAAATCTCCTATAAAAAATGTGGACATGCTAATAAAAACCAGCAATATCTGTTTAATCTGTGAATGCTTACTTATTTTTTTATTCCCCTTTTTATACGTTTTTTTGAGAACAAGTTATCTTTAATATTGTTGTTGAACCTTACATTGCTAACATCTATTGTTGTTTGATGGCCGCTTTGGTGGTTTAGCATATGCATTTGCTCCGGCACCCACACTTCCTGCACCATCTGCCACCTGGTTTTCAGAGTTTTAAGGATCTTTCCCTTCCTGTCATAGAACATTGTTTTGTAATCGATCCAGTTGTTTTTTTCTAGCCAGGTTACCTTTTTGCTATACATGTAATCTTTATCAACTGGAACGCTTTCGATTACATAAGAATCGATCTTTTCGTGAATTTCACTCCTGAGCAGATTATGTGTATCCTCCTCCACCTGCCTGTCACCCATATCATCAAAAGTAAAATCAGTTCCCATAAAAGAATCTTCTTTACCGCTTGACGAGATGCGCCTGACTTTTCTAAGGGCTGGAAGATATAACCACTGATCATCGTCCTTTTTTATATCTACATAGCTCCAGTTAAGAAACCCCGTATTTTTTACATCAGGTGGTGATTTAAAGAAAATAACGGTTTTTTCATCAAAACTATTCTTTCCATCATAATCTTTCCAGTACCGTATTGTTTTACGTATCCTTTTTTTACCTCTTTTGTTAATAAGAGTGAAAACAGCTTCGGATATCTGGTCATCTCCGTCTTCTCTCTGGTCTACGTTGGTCATAATATCAAGTCCGGATAGTTCAGCAGAAAAAGCAATCGAAACAGGAATAATAAAAAATGGCAGGAGCACAAGGGAGATGGTTCTACGCTTCATATGAACCTCCTTTTGGGAAAATAAATTCTGGTTTAAAACTATTAATTAATATCGGTAAAAGGGTTACAGATGTACAAAAGCAAAGCATCATGACAGAGGCTACCATTATGCCTAATTTAACTTGAGGATAGAGGTTTGCTTTTAAAAGCACAAGGAAGCCGATTGTTACAACAAGGGCGTTAAAGAATATGGCCTTGCCTGCCGTCACCATGGTATTTAAAGTGATAGTTAATGTTTCTTGATGCTTTTGTGCTTCCAGACGATACTTGTTTATGAAATGGATGGAGTAGTCCACACCTACTCCCAGCGCGATTCCGGAAGTCAGAGCGGTTCCGACTTCCAGGGGAAAGCCTATCAAACCCATAGCAGCATAAATTACAAGTGTTGATAAACTGACCGGAATTATATTCAACAATCCCGCAAAAAAAGAATGAAACTCAAACGAAGTTAGTAAAAAAATGGCAATAATCGCGATTATTATACTCAGGATTTGACCCCTGATAATGATATCTACAAAAGAATGCATTGTATAGGCTGTACCTGCTAGGTAGATCTTTGTGTTTTCAGAAGGAAAGTTTCCCAGGATAAATTTTTGCAATTTCTTGATGATTAGAGCCACAGGACGAGAATGGTCCGTGTGTATATTTGCTCTGATATTAGCCTGTTTATATTCATAGTCCACTACATCATCAAAATCTTCAGGATCACCGGAAAAGGAATAGAGAAGAAGATATTGTGCTACAAGTTCGCGAGAGTCAGGGATAATTTCCATCTCGCTGCGGTCTTCGTTCATTACGCGGTTCATTCGCTTGATAAACTCCGATATAGAGAGAGTGTCTCCCACATCCGGGAATTCTTCCAGGTAGGATTGCAACATATCTATTTTCCTGAGCATATCAGGAGACTTCATTGAATCTGTTTTATCAGTTTCAATAACCACATTTAAACTTGTGGTGCCGCTGAATTTTTTGTTCAGTACAACATCTGCTTGCCGTATAGGACTGTCTTTACGAAACTCTGAAAGGAGGCTTGCGTCTACGTAAATCGTCGAAATACCATAAAAAGATACAAATATAACTACTACTGTTGTCGCGGCAATGATACGGTGCCGATGGAATATATAGTTTCCGAAAAAGTGTAAAAATCGGCCGGAGAAAGTGGCTTTGTTTAATTCATCTCCTGCTTTCATTCTTTTAACAACTCCCCGTGGGGCATAAAGCTTCATAAGAACAAGAGCGGCAGGAATGAAGGTGAGTGAGAAAATCATGGCATAGATAATTCCCAACGCCGTAAAAATTCCGAAAAATCTTATTGGAAGCATCTGTGATGAGAGATTGGCGAGAAAGCCTGCGGCAGAAGTAATAGAAGTCATTATTACAGGTGCATTCATTTCATGCATCGTGTTCAAAACAACAGTCTTCCTGTCTTCACCCGGGTTTTCAAGAAATTCGTCATAGTATTTGCTCAAAATATGGATTCCGTCTGCGACTCCGATAGCTACCAGAATTACAGGCATCATAGTAGTAATGGTATACATGGGAATCCCGAGGATAGCCATAGTGGACATTGTCCAGAGTGTGGAAATGATTACAACCAGGAGAGGAAGAAATATACCCCTTAAACTGCGGAAGGTGAGAAAAAGAACAACTACAAGAATAATAATAATTAAAGGGAGCATACTCTGCATGTCCTGGGGCATATAAAGACCAAATACTCCTTCGATTACAGGCCTCCCCGCGATATAAACTTTATCGTTGGTTTTTCTTGCTTTCAGTATTTCGTCAATTGCTCCTTTAACCTTGAAATAGAGTTCTCCCAGAGGGGTCCCGTCTTCCGCCTCCGCAAGGATTATAGTGGCTGTTCCGTCTTTTGATACAATAGAGCCGACAAACATATCATTGTCATAAATGGATTTTTTCAGCTTACGAACTTCTTCCATGGTCTGTAGAAACTCTTCCATGAAAGGGGTGACCTCCATCCCTTCTTCCGTTCCTAAAATATTATCAAGAGTAGATAAACTCACAAGATCATCATTGGTTCTTGAATTTATTCCTTCCATGAGTTTAAGCCTGTCTGTTATTTCTTTAACCAGAGACAAGCTCTTTAAATTAAATATGCCGTCAGGACCCTCATTAACAATACCTATTACGATCATATCTTTAACACCAAATATATCTTCCAGCTTATTTTTGTTAATATAAGCGTCCATTTTTTTGGGAAGCATTGATTCAATATTAGTTTCCATCTTAAGATCAGAAACCTTTGAAAAGAAAAAGATGGTAATAATAATAGTTAAGAGGAGGGTTATTTTAGGGAAATTGACAACTTTTTCCGTGATTTTATTAGCAATATTATTCATATTATTTTACGTATACGTACTCGGTTTTTGTATGCGTTCACAGGTTAAACGTTAAGTGTTGAGTGTTTTAGTTGACCCTGACCCCTGAACGCCTACCTAAGTCCCTCTGCCACTAAACGGATGACGTTTCTGGCCATTCGTTGAAGTTCTTCATGGGAATATAAGACCATAAAATGTGGGGCCATAAATTTTGTTGTGGCGTTAAAAACCGCCTCGGCAACAACTTCAGTATCATCAAACTTAAACTCTTTGCTTTCCCTTCCCTTCTTAAGAATTAAGCTGATAAGCGACTGAATTTTTTTCAAATGTTGATCCAGAAGTTTTCTTTGTCTTTGGGTGATGAACTCTATGAGTTCATAAATCTTTTTCTGCTGGGAGAACTCATTGAAAGAGTACTCGAGGTTTTTTAGAACAAAAGAAAGCAAAAGGTTTGAAGCATCGGACTTGTGGTTTTCCACTAACTTTCTCAAAGTTTCTTCTCGTAATTGCATGCACTGAACAGCTATTTGAGTAATAATTTCTTCTTTATTCTGAAAGTACCGATAAAGGTTTCCTGCAGTCATATCGCAATCGTTTGCGATCTCTGCCATGGTGGTTTTATTATAACCATAGTGATTAAATCGCGCATTTGCAGCGTCAAGAAGTTGTTTTTTTATATCTTTCTTTTTTCCCATGTATAAATAATGCCACAAGAGGTTTGTTGTGTCAAGATTAAATAGTAAATTTATTGTTTAATATTTATTCTAAGCAATCTCGATATAATCGAGAGGCCAAAGTAAAGGGGAGAAAAGGGGGTTGTCTTTATTATTTATCTTTTAGTATTTGTAATTTGGCGGTTTAATTCCCTTCTATCAAGAGGAGTCTTGTCCTGAGCGAATATTACGGGTATTGCCATCCAGCTATAGGGTGTGTAATTCTGGAATGTGTAATACTGAAATTTTTCCTCGACCCTCACCACACATTGTCTGGGAAAACTAATAATTCAAATGACTTAGGCAAAATATGGCATTCTCCGGTAATGCTCCCCGGAGAGACGTTTTCTCATTATTCACAAAAGCAGGTGAATACGACTATAGATGTCCAATGCACTTCATGGCGAATTATGGCGAAAAAGAAGGAATGGTTGGTACAATTATTGTCAAAGACGGTCACAAAGCTAATTATCTTAATTTCAGTAAACCCTGGGTCAGCGCTGATTTTAAAGCAGACATCTCTTTCCAGGTCCAGCTTTTAAAAGTTGATTACGAAAAGAGAAATATAGAAGTACAACATGCTCATGGGAGAAAGTTTTTATTTAACATACCAAAATCAAAAGGTTGGGATGCAACGCTTAAGCGGGTTTTGCCTGGACGTGAAATCCAAATCCGGGCTGAACGATCTGAAAAACAATATATTCCAAAACGAATAGTAATTGCAACTTTACCATTTTTACGAAGTTACGTAAATTAGGCGATATTGGGGATTGGGAGCACGTCTCATCAAATGCGCATTCTGCTCTAACTAATCACCGCTACTCAGAGCTCCTTCTATTCTATAGGACATTCTCACCTGATTGTTATGAAAAACGGTTTTGGGCACCAACCTGTCAAGATTTAACCCCACAAACAGTGGCTTCAAAATTTCTTTTATTATTCTTTGAGAGAAGAAGATAATACCAAAAGATCATGAAAATCTACTTGCTAATCACTTTTAACTGTAAGTGGTTTTTTTTCTATTTCCGTATTCTTTACTACCATACCATCGACTTCCTTCGGGAGTTGAATGTGATGGTCTTCGCTAAACTGATAATCCTTAAATACATGTTCAGCAGTAAGCAATTGATATGACCCATCCGGTGACCTACAGGTAGTGTCTTTTAACCGGTGTACACTTTGGCCACATGTCCACAATTGATAAATCTGCATGTGTGTGCATAGACAAATTTTATCTTTAACAAGAATACTTTCTCCATTATTTCTATCCAAACCATCATAATAAGCGTTAAGGTAAGCACAATCCCCATTTCTATCCAATAAGTACCCCAGCGCTTCACAGTTTGGCCTTGTTTTAGCCCTTAGTCCCGGAGATTGTATAAGCATGCGCATAGGATACCCAGTTGGAGAAACGGTATTAACAACAATATCTTTTTCTTCCGCTTTAAAATACTCCTGTTTCACAGAGTCCGGAAGCCCTGACTCATTAGCTACTGTGAACCGTGTTGATACCTGAATGGCTGAAGCCCCTAACTGGATAAATTCAACACCGTCTGTGCCTGTGAAGATTCCTCCCGCAGCAATGACAGGAATTTTGAGTTCTTCTTCTTTTAAAAAATATAGAACTTCCCTTACAATAGTTTTTAAATCATACTGCTTCCAATTATTGGCATCAAATCCAATATGTCCGCCCGCTAAGGGACCTTCAACAATAATATAATCGGGATGTCGTTTTAACCTGGTTGCACGGCGAAGAAAGAGCTTTAAAGCCCTAACAGAAGAAACAATAATACCAAATTTAACATCACGAAAACGGGGATGGTGCTGTACTAATGCTAAAGATTGTAAATGAAGCCCTGCGCTCAGGCTAATTCCATCAATTCCACTATCCATTGCTGCTGTTAAACGGGTTTTTAATGTTTCTTGTGGGTTATTCATTGTCAGCTTTTCCATGCAGTTAATGAATATAGCCCCTTCTCCTTGCTTCGATTCCATGGCTTTACTGACAAAAAGCAATTGTGCTTCAGCTAATTCTTTCAGATCAAAGTGAACTCCTGACTTGTCTCTTTTTTTTATGTTTGATTTAAAGCGCTCCCTTTTCTTTCTAACAAATTGGGTACCAGAACACTGATCAACTTCAGCAGGTGATTCTGCATCTGAGATGTGCCCAATACCTCCTAATCTGGCAGCTTCAACAGCAAGTTCTATTGTGGAAATATTAACTCCCATGCCGCCTATAATAATTGGCAGAAACTCTTTATTACCAAGTTTTAATCTAAAATCGTCTAATTTCATAAATGGTTAGCCCAAAGCACACCCACTGTTGTTACGTGGGTCTAATTTTAACTAAGGAGAAACAAATGAGCCTGTTTAACAAGTTATCACAAACAATTTTACATTTCCAATATCATATTGCATGGGTTCCTAAAGATAATTTTCGGATATTGGGAGGAGAAATAGAAGTAGAGAATTGTATTCGGAGTTTCCCGAGCAGCATTATTCTCGAAATGGGGCAAGTTTTAAAATGACAACTAAGTAAACAAAAAAATTATTTTGGCATTTTATTTCTATTTGATGTGATGACTTATTGAAAGTGTTTAGCGATCGTATTCCTTGGAGTTTTACTGCAGGGTTAGTGAGTGAACTTAAAATCAAATCATACTCTACACTAAGAAATGTCTTTTTCCTTGCGTTACCCGTCAATACACTTAACGCACATCTTGCTTTCCGGCAGGACCTTCAATCTTCCAAAAGGGATAGGTTCATCGCAGCCGGAGCAAATGCCGAATTCAGGACGATCAATATTTTCCAGTGTTATTTTGAGTTTTCCAAGCTTATTCTTCGCCGAGAGTAATGTTGCTTCGCTAATGCTTTTGGAATTTATGGCTTCCATCCTGGTAAGGCGGCCGATAGCATTGTCCGGAGCCACAGGTTTAACAGTCTCTTTCAGCAGGTCAATTGTTTTCTTCAGTTCCTCGATATCTTTATTAATTAATTCTCTTAATTCAATTTTTTGTTCATCATTCATGTTTTATTTTAGCTCCGCCATAAGCCACCGCTCTTTTTTAGAAATAACATTAAGCTTCCTTGCACATTTTGATTGTTATCATGGTCAGAATGATAAGAAGAATCAGTGTGCTTATAGTGACGCTGCCCATATTTAACATCATTGTTCCCAGTTGTCTTCCTAAAATATCCTTTGATGTCAGGGAGCTTAGAGCAAAGCTTAAAAATAAAAGGAAGCCCGAAATACTTTTAAAACTTTTCTGTTGGATAAGATACGCGGTTATTATCATGTTGGGTACGATCAAGACAACAAAGTGGGATTTACTGCTCATGGGAGAAAACATCAGCATTCCAATAATCAGAACCGATGCATCGAGAACAAATGGATTTTGCAGTTTTGAAGATTTGAGAAAAACATAACACATCAAAAAAAGAAGAACGGCATAGGCTGTATACAATATTCCGTGAAACTGTTGATCTAAATTCAATAGCGATACAATTCGATAAACAAGTGCTCTCAGTGACTGGTTTAACGGATTACTTTCTTTTCCAAAGTGTCCACTTTCAGGATTGCGATCTTCAGGTAAGGCAGGTCTGGCGATGTCCCGCATCCAGGTGGTGAAATAACCTGTTTTAGAATCTTTTGGAGTAAAGAAGAAATCCGGTAGAAAAGAGAATAACAGAAAAAAAGTAACGCACAGCGCAAATACATTCCATTTTTTTTTGAAAAGAATATATGGAAAAAACAACAGAGGTGTAGCTTTTAACGCAGCCGCGACAGATAAACCCAATGATGCCGAAAATTTTTTCTTTTCAAACAGTCCGTAAACCCCTGTAACTACAAAAAAGAATATTAGAAAGTCGTAAGCTTGGTTTTCCAGCACGGACAATATGAATTTCAGGCTTAACAGGAAAGTAAGAGTTCTAAACCAGAACAATTCCTTGTTATCGAACTTTAGAGAAAAAGTTTTTGTAACGACCTTTTCACATAATTTGAAACCAAAGTAAATTGCGGATATGGATATAACATACCATACAGCATTTTTCATCCACAGGGGGAAAAAGACAAAGGGAATCATGGAGAACGCGAACAAAGGCGGGTAGGTCCATCCTCCAGCACACGCTAACAATATCTGTTCGTTCAGCATGCATTGCCCTGCGTGTGGATAGTCTGTCATACCATCAGGTCTTCTAATGAACCTAAGGTAGTAAAGCCCTACTGGTATCCATAACACCCATAAATTTTTTTGTATCCGATAAATATCAATAAGTTTCTGAAGATTTTTTAACATCTGTAGGTTTTCTGAACCAACAAGAATGAATCATCTTTCAAGTTTGTTCTAATTTTATTAAAATGTGAAGTTCAGGCTAATGTTTATATTTGAGAAGTTTTTGAAGCTGCCATTTACATTAATTTTTTTTCCAATATCTGTAAACGGATTCTTTTAAGGGCAAAATATTACAAAGGGCGAGGTTAAAGCCTCGCATTACGATTTATTTAAAAAGTATTTATCCCAATCTTTCCATACCGGCTCGAGTCCCAGATGACGAATTTTATCGGCAACTTCTGCGGATGAGCGTGTATCTTCTATTTCAAACTGAGAGTCACCCTGGTGGGTACGGGTATAACCGCCTGGTTCTGTCTTTGACCCGGCGCTAACCGTTGTAAAACCTAAAGGAATCAGACGGTTTCTCAAAGAAGCTTTTTCTCTGGTAGATAGAGTTAGAATTGCGTCCGGAAATACCATTCTGAGAGCGCACAGTAATTGAACAAGCTGAAGGTCTTTTACAGGATGAGGTACTTGAAAGTTTTTCCCAGTATGGCATAAACGCGGCAAAGAGATACTGATTTGCGATTGCCAGAAACGTTTCATTAAATATTGCGCGTGAAGAGACAAATAATATC
>CAJXCL010000049.1 GCA_913051775.1 uncultured Nitrospirota bacterium
GAGTGGTGGCCGGAAAAGAAAACTTCTTGGTTTCCCCTGGTTCTACAGGGGCAAACTCGTTTAACACATTGACTCTCGCGGCATGGAAATCCATGGAATGAGGAAAACTGTTCGAATCGGGGTTGATCAAGGTAAACTCCACCGTATCTCCTTCCGTTACCCTTACCACACGTCCTGGTACCTGACCATCATAGGTGAATGCCGTTTGAGTATTTCCGGCATTATCATATTTCCATTCCATTTCCTTTGCCGTCATGTTGACTTTCACTGTTTTTGCAAAAGCGGAAATCGTAATACTAATGGAAAAAAAGAAAAGACAAAAAATAAAAGCAGTTTTTTTTAATAGGCTCATATCCCCTCCAAAAAAAAGAATTAACAAAAAGTAAAATTATCCCCCTCTACCTCACAATTGCATAAAGTACTCATCTATTTAACCAGATTCTCAGTCTCTTCATCCCTAAGATTCTTTCCCTATGAGGCATCAATATAGTCCTGAAAACAGCAATCCCACTACTTTTAAACTGCTACCAAAAGTTTATCATCTGATGTTGCTTTCACCACTCTCGCGTTTGTATCAATTCTTTGCTGGATTGACATATCAGGAGTATTGCCCCCCCATCATTTCCCAATAGACCATGACATTTACTTCAAAAGAAATTCTAGGAGTGGTTAGTAGATATTTTTTTATTTGTCGCTTTCACCTCCTTTAAAGTTAGATTTTGCACCGTCATTATAGGGGAGCACCTATCTTCGTTCAGCACAGGTTCCGCTACCGAAGAATTTCAATATTGAAATTCCAATACGTTAAATATAATGTCAGCACAAGGTTGATCGTTAATTAGTTTTGTGGTTTGCTCTCACTTCTCTGAGACATCTGTTGCTTCTGAAAACAACCTCTTGCTTAACAGTCATGGGGTTAAGAGTAAAAGCCCGCTATAAGAATGTATAAAATAGCAGTGTCTTCCGTATTTTTTAGTTTTTCCCTACTGCATAGAACTCGGCTGTATCTTCATTCTTATTGTTACGGGTACAGGATTCGCACAGTCTGTTGAAAATTCCCAGAGAAGTAAAAGTTTTATCGCACTTCAGGCATTTCCGTTTTTTCACAACAACATCAGGAAGCCCTGATTCATTTCTAAAAGTGTTTAAAGCTTTTAATAATCTTTTATTTTTATAGACTTTATTAGTCATAGGCTATTTTTTAAAATAATAAATATTCGATGCGAACCTAATCCCGAATGATTCACTCAAAATGTGATTTTTTTGCTATATTAAAATCCCATAGTAATTCTCTAAACCTTAGCTCAGAAATTTTTGAACGCTTCATTTAGCTATTATTTTTTGTCTTAACTCTAAGTGGAATAGTTTTGATTTTCTTTTTTAGTCAAGACTATTTATTAATGCAACCTTTGTGCCGCTACAGGTGCATTAATTATCAATATGTTACAATTATTTTCTTGAAACTAACTGTTTCGCGTTAGTTTAGATGGAACAAAACGTTTCACACCTGCAATAATTTTAACGGCTTAGGGGAGATCAATGACACATTGCGTCTAATTAATCCCTAATTTTTTCATTTTTCTCCAGAGGGTTGTCCTGCTCATTTTCATTTTTTCTGCTGCTTTCTTAATATTCCACCGGGAAAGATGAAGTGTTTTCCGTATTCTTTCCTGTTCCGGAATTTGTGATAGCTCAATATCATCAGCTATTGGATCTGATACATCAATGGACTTTAGATAGGATGGAAGGTCATCTTTAACTATAAAAGCATTTTTACAAAAGACAAATGCGTGTTCTATCGCATTTTTTAATTCTCTTATGTTTCCTGGCCATGGATATGCCATCAATAGTTTAATGACGTCCACTACAACCCCCTTAACTTTATTTTTTGATTTTGCATTTAACTCTGCCAAAATATGTTTTACCAATAAGGGAATATCGTCTTGCCTTTCTCTAAGAGGTGGCAAATCAATGGTAACGACAGAGAGACGGAAATAAAGGTCTTCTCTGAATTTGTTTTGCTTGACGAGATTAATTAGGTTTTTATTGGTTGCCGCTAATATTCTGATATTTATTTTTATTGGTCTGTTATCGCCGACACGCTCTATTTCACGCTCCTGTAAAACTCTTAGAAGCTTTGCCTGAAAAGCGGGTGATGTATCTCCCACTTCATCAAGAAAAATAGTTCCGCCTGAAGCAGTTTGAAAACGTCCTTTTCTATCTTTTGAAGCCCCCGTAAATGCTCCCTTTGCGTGTCCGAATAGCTCGCTTTCCAATAAGTTTTCAGGCAACGCGCCGCAGTTTATCCTCACAAAGTCGTTTTTTTTTCGATCACTGCTATAATGGATTGCCGAAGCAATAAGTTCTTTTCCTGTACCGGTTTCCCCATAGATCAAGACGGTTGAGTTTGTTTCAGCAACTCGCTTGACCAGCCCGTAAATTTCCTGCATTTTTTCATTTTTTCCTACAATATTGTGAAATGAACTAACTTCAATAAATTTTTCCTTTAATTTGCTAAGCTCTGTGACATCTTTAATGACCACTAAAAAATAATCGTTGATACCATTTGTAGTTTTAAACGAGTAGGAACTCACTCTTACCACAAAACGCCTTCCATCCTTTGATGAGATATCGGTTTCGAATTCTGCCTTTTTACTGTTTTTACTGTCCTTGCAGATGTTACATTTATGATCACATAAGCTTCCTCTGAAAATGAGGCTGCATTGTTTACCAATGATATCACATCCGGAATACCCGGTGATTTTTTCAGCAGCAGGATTGATATCCAGGATATTTAAATCTCCGTCATGGACGAACATACCATCGTCTGCATGAGAAAAAGCATACTTATAAACTTCATTCTTCATAAGTGAAACCCATTTACTACATCAACCGCTAAAACATTATGAGATTTTAGTTTTAGTAATTTTATGCCTTTGTTTCAATGTACTACAAACCTACTGAGTCCTCCAAAATCATAGCAAGAATGAAATATATTATCCACAGTAAAATTCAAGATGGAACATACAGTTTCATGATAGTTATTGCTACATGTTGATAATTAACATGCTGTGCCTGGCGCCGAAGTAGCAATAATATGTCAATTTTATTAAAAATGGCTTAACTTAGTTTTTTAATCTTGCTGCAAAGGTGATATCTCTTTTTTGAAAAGAAGAAATAAAAGATTAAAAGGAGATATCGCCTTTGCCAGAAGTAAAGTAGCTTATAAAAAAACTCTTAAGGAACTTAACCACCTGAAAGGAGATTCAAACAACAAAAATCCAAAAGAGTTTTACAAATATCTATCAACAATATTGAAAAAATATGTAGGGGACAAATTAAACCAATGCGGAGGCGCGTATACTTCAGAAGATGTTAAACAGAAGCTGTCAGAAAAAAATATAGATAATAATATATTAAACTCCATTTCATGTATTCTTCAAAAATGTGAAAGGACCCAATATGGTAACTTGAAAATGGTCCATAATGAAAGATTGAAAAGCATGGAAGAAGCAAGAACTATTGTAAAATAAATGAAAAACCAATTGTGAAGGTTGCGCATATGAAAAGTTTTATTCCGGAAAAGACCATTAATAAAATTTTGAAGGTAAACAAATATTCTGAAGGTCAGCGCGTAAAGATATATAGAGGCATGGCTTGAATTTATGAAAATAGCTTCATGACTTTGGTGGCTTAAATATTTTTGAGATTGAGAGTTTTTTTTAGAATCCCTTTTTGAATTCCTAAGTCTTACTGTTAATAATTTTTTCCGTATTGACATAAAAACTTGAAAAATATTCTATTTTAAGGAGGAAGCATAGTGGCAAAGCCAGAAAAGCATGTTTTAGTATGTATGAACTCAAGACCGCCAGGACACCCGAGAGGTTCTTGTGGCTCTGTAGGAGCCAATGAAGTTTTATTCAAGTTTCAGCAAGAACTTGAAACAAAAAATCTTTTCGAAAAAGCCATAATCAGTGGATCCTCCTGTTTAGGCCCGTGCAATTTAGGAACCATGGTTGTGGTCTATCCGGATGGCACCTGGTACAATAAAGTAACTCCGAAGGATGTTCCTGAAATAATAGAAAAACACATTATAAGTGGTCAGCCTGTGGACCGTCTTCTTTTGCCTGAAGAAGCATGGTCTTAGCAGGGGGAATGAAATGATCCTTGTTGCCAATAGAATCAGTGTCGCAAAAGGGTTTGAGAAGGCCTTCGAAAAAAGATTTATGAATCGCGCGCGGAAAGTGGATCGTATGCCGGGATTTATCAGAAATGAGGTCTTAAGACCCCTTGACTCTGAATTCTACGTTATACTAACATACTGGAAAGATAAAAAAGCCTTTACGTCCTGGACAGAAAGTAAAGAATTTAGAGAAGCACATAAAAATAAACCACACAATGATATGTTCTCAGGTCCTAATGTTTTTGAAATGCACGAGGTCATAGAATGCTCAGAAAAGAAAGAAATCAAAAAAGATAATTTTAATTAAATACCATGTTATTAATATCCAATTAATACCCATCAAGCATTCTTTTTAACATCTTCTTATATTTAAAAGCCTCTTAATCTCTCTCGTTTTTCCTTCTTTACTGCATGTACACATCTTTCTATCAATTATATTTTAAATAGATAATAACTATCGTATGATGACTTGATAAACAGATCTGAAAGACAAATATATGTGTGTACAGCTCGGAATCATAGCAGATATTCCCATAATCAGACCGAAATAGATATTTCTTAAATTTTCAGTTGGTTGTTTAACAGCAGAAACAACCATCTCTGTGTATTCAGCATTTCTTTCCGCAAGGAGCACGTTTTCATGCTGGAGGAGTTGTATGAGCCAACCGGAAATTGAAAAAACAAAAACGACCCAGAATGTTGCCAGAACCGCTATTATAAAATCAATAGAAAGATGCCCAATGTATTTCATTGTTGTGCTTGATTCCAAGGCTTTTCTTATAATTAAAATTGTTATAAAAAAGGACAGGCTGTCAAATAAGGCCCCAAGTATTCCCACGGGAAACTGGATTTTAAAATAATATATAAAGGAACTCCCAATCAACAGTTCCGGAAAGGCAGTAACCATCGCCCCCCAGTAACAGACTACATTTATGAGGATAAAAAACAGAAATAAAAAGGGGAAAAAAAGATGGAGTTTGGGCCGATTCAATTCATAAAATTCTAAAAGGCCTCTTAAGGATTCTTTCCAAGTTATGATAATCAGATGCATGGCGAAATGCAGTCAATGAAATGGAAACTATTGTATGCTCTCTTTGGGAAGACAGTCTGATTTTTTCTGAATTTACCAGAACTACTGCTGAAAATCAAAAAAATGTGATGTCTTTTTAATATTTATTGAGGATTTCATTCAAAATACTTTCATACTTTAGCGCCTCTTCATCCCTCCTGTGTTTTCTGCATCCGTTTATGTAAATTTTACACTTTTTCTGTAATGCCTTTAGAGCCATAATACTTTGGTTTTTATCCAGTACACCATCTTCAAGTAATTTGTATATTGACTGGATTCTGAACCGATCCGGCATGGGTATTTTTTTCGATAATTGGTCCGATCTCCCTCCGTCTTTGACAGTTAATTCTTCATCTAACAAATGCACAGGATATTTAGAAGTAATTCTAAGCCACAGATCGTAGTCTTCACATACGGTCAAATTTTCGTCAAATAGACCAACCTCATCAAATAAAGATTTTCTTATCATTACTGTAGACATGCTTATAGAACACATCTCCAGACTTTTTTTAAACAAATTTCCGGAACGCTTCCTGTGTTTTTTTTTCTGATTCAGAATTTTGCCCCTGCGATACCATAACTCCTGTGTATGGGAAATAAGACAGGAATTACTTTCCATAACCTTTACTTGTTTCTCAAGTTTCTTTTCCTTCCAGCAATCATCAGAATCCAGAAATGCTATTAAATCTCCTTTTGATTCGATAACTCCTTTGTTCCTAGCAGCGCTAACTCCTCGATTTTCCTGATAAAAATAACGAAAGCGTTCGCCACAAAAAGATTGGATTAATTCCTTTGTTCCATCCTTAGAACCATCATCCACAACGATAAGCTCAAAATCTTTTAAAGATTGCTTGAGAACCGATTTGACAGCTTTCTCAAGAAAAGAATACCTGTTGTAGGTGGGGATAATAACGCTTATCATGTCTACACCAATAGAGAAAAAATAATGGCACACTGATTTTACGGGTAAAATAAAATCCCATTCGCGTAAATCCGTGTAATCCAAGAGCTAATTTGCCGGGTTTTTAATAGGATGATACTATAACCATATTATGGATAAGCTTACCCTAAAATATGGCAAAACCAGTGTATCATTTAGTTTTAAAAATGAATATTACGAAATCCTTAAAGCCGCTAAAATCGAACCATTATCTGATCCCGAACAGTATTTAGCGAGTATCATTGATAACCCTTCAGGATTCCGCACCTTTGATCAGATCTTTTCCGCTGATGACCGGATTTTAATTGTTGCTTCAGATATTACCCGCTCTACGGGCGCGAAATATTTTTTACCAATCCTACTCCAACGATTAAATAAAGCTGGCATCCTTGATGCCCAGATTTCCATCCTTTTTGCCTTAGGAATCCATAGAGGACTAACAGGCACAGAAAGAAAAGCTATAGTTGGCGAGGAAGTTGCTCGAAGAATAGCAATGCTTGACCACGATCCGGATAATCGTGATCAAATGGAATACATCGGTGAAACTCTCAGGAGCACCCCTCTCTTGATAAACCGAAATGTTTTGGAAGCGGATGTACTTATCCTTACAGGAAACATTACATTTCATTATTTAGCCGGTTTTGGAGGGGGAGGAAAAGCTTTATTGCCTGGCGTCGCTGCAAGGGAATCATGTATGGCCTTTCACAAGTTAGTTCTTAAGTCGGCGAACTTTGGAATAAAGCCTAAAACCTATGCCGGCCAAATGGAAAATAATTCCATGCATGAGGATATTTTGGAAACTGTAAATAAGCTCTCTCCGGATTTTCTTATTAACACTATTACTAATTCTTCAGGTGAAATCATTCATGCAGTGGCCGGTAAATTAATGGAGGCACACAACAAAGGGTGTAATTTTTTTATGAATCACTGTAGTGTGCATATCAAAGAAAAAGCCGAACTTGTAATTGTCTCCTGTGGCGGGTACCCGGGAGATATAAATTTTATTCAAACCCACAAATCTATTGAGCACGCATTTCAAGCTGTTAAAGAAGGCGGGGTGATGATTGTTTTAGCTGAATGTGCTGAGGGGTTTGGAAACCCTACTTTCCTCAACTGGTTTCAGCATGCGGAAAGAGAAAGTTTTTTGCAAAATCTTCATGTGGCATTTGAAATTAATGGGCAAACCGCTTTTTCAACATACTTGAAGGCTAAAGCAGTCAAAATAATACTAGTTTCGTCTTTAACAAGAGAGGATGTTACCATTATGAATTTAATCCCGGCTGCAAATATTCGAGAAGCTTTATCCATAAGTAAAGACTTCTTAGGTGGAAACGATTTCACGTATATCATCCCTGATGGCACCCGCACACTTCCAATTTATAAATCCAAATGAAAAAATAGTATTTCCGCAGAGCGTTGGGTTTGCAGAGAAAAAGATCACTAGTCATTTGTTTAGTGATCGGTAACCTGTCACTAATGACTAAAACGACTCTCCTTTTCCCTTTCTTCATTCATTTTTCGAATTTTAATAATCTTATTCAATCAAGCGCTTGTATATGCCAAGACCGGTTAAAAGAACTACTGAAGAAAGAAACATGAGAAAAGTTAGCATAGAAGATAATTCAGAGTTTTTTACGACCACAAATGTAACAAAAAGAAAACCATAAAGAAATGCATAGGATAGAACCGTAATAATGAGTCTCCATTTTCTATAAATAGATAATAATCCTAACGCAATGCAGACAGATACGACAACAGGATGGCTTAACATGGCCAACCAGTCTACATCCTGCAAAAAGTTTTGAACATCATTAATCTTAAAATTAGTATAAAATTCTGCTATATTATTTTTCGTTTATTTTGATAAACCCGGGCTCAAAATTAGTAATAAAATATCCCTTTATCAACCTTGTTTTTAATAATTTTTCCGCATAGAACTTTGCCTCTTTTCTGGTTTTAAATTCTCCCACACGAATCCTATACCATGCGGATTTTTCGCTGGTTTTAGTATAATAAACCTTTTCGCCTTTCGCAGACAAGTCGTTAATAACCTTTTCAGCTTTTTGTAACGTCTTAAAAGCCGCCACTTGAATGGAATAAGGGAGCTTTGATTCGTACATGGTATATTGCGGGTTTATATTTAAAAGGTTTAAAGAAGGTTTAAAATTTTTTCTCCCTTGCATTACCGCTATGACCACTAACAAAACTGCTGCAAAAATTAAACTCGAGAAAACTATAGAAGAGCGCTTTTTAATCCGGCTTGCGTTAAAAAATCTAAATGTTTGAAACTTAAGAATACTGGTTTTAAAAGAAATTTTTGTGGTTTTGATTATATTAAGCATTTTTTGGAACAGGCCGGATATTTTTTCTTTAATAAATTCTTTTTGGGTAGAAAGTACGTTTTCTTTTTCCAACCGATCTTTTGAAAGGCGTTCTTCAAGTTGTTTTCTTATTTTTTCTGATATTCCTTCACAAGTTTTATAAATTTTTTTTGAAAGATTATCTGTGCACCCTTTCTCTTTTCGGTCGTATGACAGTTTTATGATTGCTTCTATTACAGGTTCACTCTGGTTTGAATATTCGGAAAAAGCCGTTAAGTAAACTTCAGCAGCAAAATCATCCTCTCTTTGCAGTTCGATCAGTTTTAAAATAAGAAAATCTACTGCTTTCTCCTTTGATGATATATTTAATTTAATTGCTTTGGAAAATATTTCTTGCGAATTAAAATCAAAGACATTATTTTTAATATAATATTTAGAAAGTATTTCAATAGCCTTCCGGTTGTCTAGGGAATGTTTAAATATATGAAAGCAAATTTTAAATTCATTCTTAGATAAATTTTCTTTTTCATTGTATATATCAATCAATATATTTTGAAGGTTGACGTCACCTGGATGTCGCAAAACCGCTTCTTCATACACTTCCTGGGCTGCTCTGGATCGGGCATGTAAACCAAGAAAGAGTTTTGAATACTCCTGGTATATCTGTTTTAATAATTTTTCAGTGGTGGTTGGAAAAAAATAAAAGGAAGAGGCAAACCGTAAAAGCCTTTCAAACCGCTTCATAGCTTTACTTGAATCAAGGGACAGATCATATCCACCCGCTCTAAGCAGAAAACCGTTAAATCTTAATTTCCCTACGTAACTCAAAACAATCGATGGGGTTAAAAGAGACAATATTGCTATAATAATCCATAAGATGGAGTTATATCTTTCCCCACCTACTTGCTCGTATAAAATATACATCGAAGCATAACTTGCAAAAAGAAAAACAAAGAAAGCTAAAGCCAATCTAGCAGTTAGATATTTTAAAAAGTTTGCTGTCATAATATTGACGATTTATCTTTTGAAGATTCCTTGCGGCAAGCCGCAGGGAATCTTCAGTGGAGAGTATAATTTTTTTAATTTCGTTCCCTAACCCCGCCGCAAAGCTGAGTTTAGCTCTGCAAGCAGCTGGGAATACGTTCGCTAAACATTTTCACCGTAGAGGGCGCAAAAATCGCGGAGAAAAAACTCTTCCTTTGCGGTTTCCGCTCCTAAATTATTCAGCAGTCTCATTTTCCAGTTCGAGAAGCAATTGATTAAGTGAAGTCCCTTTTAATAAAGCTACTTGAATTTTTTCAGCAGAGTTACTATCTTCAGATACAAGATACCCGGTTTTGGGATCAACTTCAGCAAACTCTATATTATCCGGAACAGGGAAATCTTTAACCGGTTCATCTTTCATTGCCTCTTTCATAAAATTCACCCAGATCGGAATCCCCCCCTGACTACCGGTAATTCTAGCCCCCTGTTTGTTTTGCATTGGCGTCGCATCATCATACCCCACCCAGACTGAAGTTGAAAGAGTGGGCGTAAAACCTGTAAACCATGCATCTTTAAAGTCATTCGTAGTTCCTGTTTTACCAGCTGCAGGCCGGTTAAAGCCCATTCTCCTAATCCTTCTGGCAGTACCATCATCTACAACCCCTTTCATCATATCTACCATTAAATAAATAAGTTGGGGATCAAAAACCTTATCATACCTGGGAGATTTCTCTTCCAGAACATTGCCACGAAAATCTTCAATTCTTTTGATCGCAAAAGGCTTTGCGTATATCCCTCCGGAAGCAAAAACAGTAAAAGCGGAAGCCATTTCTAATGGCGAAACAGGTGATGTCCCGAGAGCCAGAGACATGTTTTTTTCCAAATGACTTTGAATTCCAAATTTTATGGCATTCTCGATAACCGTCTCCACGCCGATCTGGTCGATAAGTTTCGCTGAAATCACATTAATTGAATCCATAAGCGACTTTTTCAGGACAATACTTCCGGTAAATTTGTTATTAAAATTTATCGGTTCCCAATCTTGTGAACCGAGAATTTTAAAGATTACAGGTTCGTCTTTTACAACCGTTGCAGGTGAATAGTTAAGCTTCTGCAGAGTGGAAAAATAGACAAATGGTTTAAATCCGGAACCAGGCTGGCGATTGTTGGAAACAGCACGGTTATACTGGCTCAAAGAGATATCTTTTCCGCCAACCATCACTTGAATGGCCCCTGTTCCCGGAGCAACTGCAACTAAAGCTCCCTGCAAGGATTTCTGTTTTTCTGTTTTATCATCTATATTATTTTGTTTTTCACCACGAGCCAATAGTTTATCCAGGTATTCAAGATGATCACGAGTGACCTTTTGAGCAACTCTTTGTAATCTGGCATTAAGAGTAGTGAATATTTTTAGGCCTCCGTAATATAAAAGTTCCTTCCCGTATCTTTTTTCAATATCCTCTATGACATAATTAATAAAATAAGAATTATGTTTGGAAATTTCATTTGGCTTTCGAAAAACTATAGGAAACGCAACAGCGGCATCCATTTCTTCTTTTCCTATAAAACCTTCTTTCACCATTCGGGAAAGCACCTTCTTTTGCCTTTCGAAAGCAAGGTTTTCCCGGCGGTATGGATTATATTTGGAAGGATAATTCGGCAGACCGGCCAACAAGGTTGCTTCTGCCAGGTTTAACTCATCAGCATGTTTTCCGAAAAATATTTGCGCGGCATCTTCTATACCGTAAGCCCCTGAGCCAAAATAAATCTGGTTGCAATAAGCTTCAATAATCTCATCTTTCGTAAAAGAAGATTCGAATTGCAGCGCTACCAGTATTTCGTAAATCTTACGTTTCCAGGTTTTCTTAAAAGAGAAGAAAAGATTTTTTGCTAACTGTTGAGAAATGGAACTTCCACCCTGTACTATTTTTCTCGCTTTTAAATTATTAATTATGGCTCTTATTATTCCCCTCTTATTAATTCCTGAATGCTCGTAGAACTGGCTGTCTTCCGTAGCAATAACAGCCTGAATAAAATGAAGGGATATTTTTTCTAACGGAACTCTGCTCCGGCCCCCAAGTTTAGTTATGAGATTACCCCTGTCAGAGTAAATTTCTGTAGGAAGACTGAGATTAATTATTTCAAGACTTTTTGGGATTTGCGGAATTTCTGATGAAAATTGAAGAAAAAAGATAAAGAAAACAATGGACCCTACGATAGATAAAAAAAGCAGTAGTTGAAAAAATACTTTAAACAGATGCTTTGTAATAGTCGCCTCTTGAAAGTATTTTAAGATTACAATTACAAATTGTCAGTCAACTCATCCTGTAAAAAATCATCTGCTGACACTAATTCTTCACCAGAAAGATGTTGGATAAGGTTTGATATAAGAAAATCGTCTACATAAACTATCACAACTTCCTTTTTATTCAAGGTATGAATTTCAAATCCGATTTTAACGAGGTTATCCTCCGAAATTTCAGATATCCCTACCCTTTTAAGACGGTTTCCCCAACGTAAGAAATTGTAAGGGTCATAAATAATCTTGTCCCGCTCACTATGTTTCATTTTATAAATGGCGTCCATGAATTCACTGACGTCATAAATTCTGCTACTCAGTTCTTCAAGATTTTCCAGGGAAGTTGGAATTGTTTTGCCAAAATTTTCCAGAAAATTTGCGTCCTTCCCTGAAACCAAAATACTCTTTAGTACTCCAAACTGGCCATCTACCATTACGATTTCAGTCCCCGTTTCCTTTTGAAATACAAAAGTCTTAACCCAATCGGAACGATGAAAATAATTAATTAAGTTGTAAGGATCAATAATTTTATTTGATAGAGTTGATGGAAGACTGCTGTAAATTTTTACAA
>CAJXCL010000050.1 GCA_913051775.1 uncultured Nitrospirota bacterium
ACTCCTGCTATTCTTGGCAAAACTACCTCCTATCCTTGTCTTTGTTTATGTTTAGGATTTACACAAATCACTCTAACCACTCTTTTGCGGCGTATTACTTTACATTTATTACATATCGGTTTAACTGAAGATCTTACTTTCATAATGCTTCTCAGAATTCTAAAGTTTAAAACTATGTTTTTTTATTTATATCTATATGTAATTCTTCCTCGAGTTAAATCATAAGGTGACAATTCCACTTTTACTTTATCCCCACGAAGTATTCTTATAAAGTGCATTCTCATCTTCCCGGAAATATGGGCAAGCACTTTATGCCCGTTTTCCAGCTCAACACGAAACACAGCATTTGGAAGAGGCTCTATGACAGTTCCTTCAACTTCAACTGCGTCTTCTTTTGCCATATGATTTAACCATCAACAAACCTTAATGAAATTTACTTAAAATATCTGCTTCTTTATTTGTTATTGCAATTGTATGCTCAAAGTGAGCTGATAATTTTCGATCCGCAGTTATGACTGTCCATTGATCATTTAATATTTTTACTTCATGTGTGCCTAAATTCATCATCGGCTCCAGCGCTAAAACCATACCTTCTTTTAAAAGTGGTCCTCTGCTATCATTTTCAGGGACAAAGTTCGGTATTTGAGGTTCTTCATGCAGGTTGCTACCGATACCATGCCCTACAAAATCCCTTACAACAGAGTATCCTTTATCTTCCGCAAAAACCTGAATGGATTCTGAAATATCGTAAAGATGATTTCCAGCTTTTCCTTTTTCAATAGCCATGCAAAGGGCTTTTTCTGTATTTTTGAGCAGCCTTGTCGCTTCTTTACTAATTTGACCAATGCCGACCGTTATAGCGGCATCGCCAAAATACCCATCGTAAAGAGCTCCTAAGTCAAAGCTGATAATATCTCCTTCTTTTAACCGCAGTGTTGACGGTACTCCATGAACAACCGATTCATTAACAGAAGTACAGAGGCTGTTTGGGAAGCCTCTATAGCCTTTAAACGCAGGGACAGCACCCCTTTTTCTTATACCACTTTCTGCGATCTCATCCAGTTTTTTTGTAGTAACACCTGGACAAACCGAATCTCCAACTTCTTTTAAAGTTTCTGCAACTATTTGGCAGCTTTTTCGTATCTTTTCAATTTCTTGCCGGGATTTTAAAACAATCACTTTCTCAACACATCCTATGTTATTAAGTTTGTGATTCTTGAAAAGATTTCCTGTATGCCTCCGTCACCCTTAATCGCATTTAATTTTCCATTTTTTTGATAATAATCTTTTAATGGTTCGGTTTCTTTTCTATACACTTCAAACCTTTTTTGAATTGTTTCCTCTTTATCATCATCTCTTTGATAAAGTTCTCCATCACATTTATCGCAAACACCTTTTTTTTTAGGCGGATTTGACATTTTGTGATACCCTTCACCGCATTCTCTGCAAGTCCACCTACCTGTAAGGCGTTGAATCAAATAATTAAAATCTATTTCGATATCTATCAGATAGTCAATATCTATTTCCATTTGTTTCAGCGCTTGTGACAGGGATTCTGCCTGTTGGATAGTACGTGGAAATCCATCCAAAATAAATCCCTTCGAACAATCCGCATTATCGAGTCGGTCTTTTATTATTCCAATAACGACGTTGTCAGACACCAGTTTTCCCTGATCCATATAGGATTTTGCTTTTAAACCCATTTTTGTTTTATTTTTTACCGCTTGCCTCAAAATATCTCCGGTGGAAATCTGTTGGATATTAAATTTTTCAGCCAGCAATTTTGCTTGTGTTCCCTTTCCTGCTCCCGGAGGACCAAGTAAAATTAATCGCATATCCAATCTCTCAGCCTCTTCTCCCTTTTAATTTTCCTTTCTTCATAAAGCCTTCATAACTTCTCATATGAAGGTGGGACTCAATCTGTTGCATAGTATCCATCGAAACACCCACCACGATTAAAAGACTTGTTCCACCGAAATAAAAAGGTATGTTCATATAACGGATCAAATAGTCAGGAAGAACACAAATTAAAGACAAATAAATGGCTCCACAAAAAGTAATTCGTGAAAGAATTTTATCAATATATTCCGAAGTTCTTCCCCCGGGTCTAATACCGGGAACAAAACCACCGTTTTTTTTCATATTATCTGCCACATCCACGGGATTAAAAATAATTGCCGTGTAAAAAAAACAAAAGAAAAATACTGCGCCGATAAAGACAAGACTATAGATCAATGTTGCAGGAGTTAAGTTCGCTGAAATTGTGGTCATCCAAGGATGATCGATAAATTGAGCTATGGTAGCGGGGAACATTATAATGGAAGAAGCAAATATTGGAGGTATAACGCCAGAGGTATTTATCTTAAGAGGCAAATGTGTACTTTGTCCCCCATACATTTTTCTTCCTACAATTCTCTTTGCATATTGAATGGGTATTTTCCTTTGTCCACTCTCAAAAAAGACAATTACTCCCACAACAAAAACCATAAATAATAATAAAAGAATCATCGCAAAAGGCTGCAATTCACCGGTTCCCAATAATCGAAATGAATTGATAATGGCTGCGGGTGTACCGGCAATAATTCCGGCAAAAATAATCAGCGATATCCCGTTTCCTATTCCTCTTTCAGAAATTTGTTCTCCCAGCCACATAATAAAAGAAGTTCCGGCCGTTAAAGTTAAAATCGTCATCAGCCGGAAGGATAATCCAGGTTCAGGAACAATTAGTGCTCCGGTAGGGCTTCTCATAGCTTCCAAGCCGATGCTGATGCCGGTACTTTGAACAATACTTAAAAGTACTGTTCCGTAACGTGTATATTGAGTAATTTTTTTTTGTCCCTGTTCTCCTTCTTTTTTTAACTTTTCCAGATACGGCCAAACAATCGTTAAGAGCTGCAAGATAATGGAGGCACTGATATAAGGCATTATGCCTAATGCAAAAATGGTAAGCCTGCTTAACGCACCGCCAGAGAACATATCAAAAAAACCAAGAATTGTTCCCTGGGTGCTTGCAAAAAATTCCGCCAGAGCAGCTCCGTTTATTCCCGGAGTGGGAATATGCGCTCCTATACGATAAACAGCCAGCATAGCAAGAGTAAAAAGAATTCTCTTCTTTAACTCCGGGATTTTAAAAATATTCTGAAAACCGACTCCGTTCATAATTTAGTCATTGGTCGTTATTTATTAATAAATAATTCTTTCATCCAGTGACCAATGACAAGTTCATACAACAACAGCTTTTCCTCCAGCTTCTTCAATTTTTTTCATTGCAGATTTGCTGAATTTCTTAGCATGTATGATCACTGGTTTTGTCAACTCCCCTTCCCCTAAAATTTTTATCGGCCTCTTTCTTTTCACTATTTTTTTTTCAAGCAATAAATCAAGTGTAATAGGGTCATTACTTTTTACTTTATTCAAATCCTTCAGATTTATAATATTGTAATTTACTCTAAAAATATTGGTAAAACCCCTTTTGGGCAATCTTCTCTGAATAGGCATCTGACCCCCTTCAAACCAGGTAGGAACACCTCCACCGGAACGGGAACCCTGCCCTTTATGTCCGCGACAACTGGTTTTTCCATGACCGGATCCAACACCTCTTCCTATCCTTTTTGTTTTTTTCCGTGATCCTGCTGCAGGCCTAAGTTCAGATAGTTTCATTATTTTCTTTCATGATAAATTTCTTTTAAATCTATATTTCTTTGTTCCGCTATTGACCCTGGTGATCTTAAACTCCTCAACCCTGCCATTGTGGCATTAACAACATTATGAGGATTTTTGGATCTTAAAGATTTTGTTAAAATATCTCGTATCCCTGTTGCTTCCAAAATCGCTTTTACCGCACCTCCAGCAATTACACCGGTACCTTTGGATGCTGGTTTTAATAAAACTTTTCCAGCCCCAAAGTGTCCTATCACTTCATACGGAATAGTGCTCCCCACCAAGGGAACGTTGATCATATCTTTTTTTGCTTTTTCTATCCCTTTTCTTATGGCTTCTGGGACTTCATTTGCTTTGCCAAGTCCAGCTCCAACACGACCTGCTTTATCACCAACTACCACTAGAGCTGAAAAACTAAACCGTTTACCACCTTTGACAACTTTTGAGACACGATTAATATAAATGACTTTCTCGGCTAGTTCTTTTTTTTCATATCCAGCTATGTTCCTCATTACCCTCTACTTTCCTCTCGCAATTGTTATTAAAATTGAAGGCCTTTTTCTCTTGCTCCCATAGCGAGCGCTTTGATCCGACCATTATAAATAAATCCATTGCGATCAAACACTACTTTTTTTATACCCTTCTGCACTGCCTTTTCGCCTATATCCTCTCCGATAATTTTTGCCGTATCACAAGTTCCTGTTTTTTTTATTCTTTTTTTAACATTTTTTTCTAATGTTGAGCTAGCTGTTAAAGTGACCCCTTCATTATCATTAATAATCTGTGCATAGATATGCGTCAGACTCCTATAAACAGTAAGGCGAGGGACTTCTGCAGTACCAAAAATATTTCTTCTGATTCTGCGTTTTCTATTTAATCTGCTCAGTAGTTTTTTATTTTTCATAATGAAAGATAATCTTTACTGCTTTGCACCGACCGCGGATTTGCCTGACTTCTTGATAATAGTCTCATTCTCATATCTGATTCCTTTTCCCTTATAAGGCTCAGGTGGTCTTAAACCTCTAATTTCAGCCGCGACACGTCCGACTTTCTCTTTGTTTATCCCTTTCACAATAATTTCATTTTTTTTTGTTACCTCAAACTCTATTCCTTTAGAAGCAGGATACTCAACCGGTTTTGAGTATCCAAGGTGGAGGGTCAAATTCTTACCACTAAGCATGGATCTATATCCAACTCCCTGAATTTGCAAAATTTTTTTATAACTTTTTGTAACCCCGATTACCATATTATTTATTAAGGACCGTGTAAGTCCATGGAGCGATTTATTTAACTTTGAATCATTTGGGCGGGAAATTACAACAACTGTATCCATAATTTCTACTTTCATATTTGGATGAATTTTCCTAAACAGTTCCCCTTTAGGCCCTTTAACCTTAATCTCATTCTTACTGATTCCCACATCTACTCCCTGCGGTATTTGTATTGGCAATTTCCCGATTCTGGACATAGCAATATTACTCTAAATAATAAATTAGCTCCTCATTACAATTGAAATCATAGGGTATTGAATGCCCTAAAACCTCTTACTGGTTACTTGTTTCCTGCTATTAGTTTAACCAGTAAGCAGCAACAAGAAACCAGAACCAGGCGCATTACCAAACATGCCCGATTACTTCTCCACCTATTCCTTCCCTCCTGCAGGTTCTATCTGATAATACTCCCCGGGATGTTGAAATCAACGCAACTCCCAACCCATTTAAAACTTTGGGAATTCTATTTTTTGATACATATACCCGATTCCCGGGCTTGCTAATTCTTTGTATCCCTTGAATTATATTATTGTTGTCATTATCATATTTCAAATAAACACGGATAATTCCTTGTTTTTTATTTTTTATCAATTTGTAGTTTTTAATGTACCCCTCTTCTTTCAATAGTATAGCTATATCGGCTTTAACTTTTGATATAGGGATATTTACTTTATCATGTTTGGCCATTAAAGCATTCCTGATGCGAGTAAGCATATCAGCAATGGGATCGGTCATAGACATAATTCTTCCTTTATCAGATGTTAATAGTAATTAACGATGATCAATCAGCAACTGTTAAATAAACGTTTCTAATTAAACAATGATAATTGATCATTACCTTTCTACCAGCTTGCCTTAATTATCCCTGGAATTTCTCCTTTTGACGCTAAAGTCCTGAAACAAATTCGGCACATCGAAAATTTTCTTAAAAAAGCTCTTGGCCTACCACAGAGGAGGCACCTGTTGTACTCCCTGACTGCAAATTTTTGTTTTCTCCGTGCTTTAGCAACTAATGATTTTTTAGCCATCTTCTTTTAAACTCCTGAAAGGCATACCCATTAATTTCAAAAAGCTTTTCCCCTCCTCATTTGATTTTGCGTCTGTAACTATAGTCACATTCATTCCAAAAATTTTTTCTACCATATCGTAATGAATCTCCGGAAATATCAACTGCTCTTTAATGCCTAGCGTATAATTTCCCATTCCGTCAAAGCCCTTTTCCGAAACACCTCTAAAATCTCTAACACGAGGCAGCGCCACATTAACCAGTCGATCGAAAAATTCATACATTTTTTCTCGTCTCAAAATAACTGACACCCCTATAGGCGACCCTTCTTTCAATTTGAAATTTGAAATAGATTTTTTAGCTTTGGTAACCACGGGTTTTTGACCTGCTATCAGCTTAAGTTGTTCCAATGTAGAATCAATAATCTTTGCGTTTTGTGTAGCTTCACCCAATCCAATGTTTAAGACAATTTTTTTTAATCTTGGCACTTGGGTTATATTTTTGTAATTAAAGTCTTTTTTAAGTTGTGGAACAACATTTTCCTGGTAAAACTTTCTTAATCTTTCCATAAATCAACTTTTATCTAAAATTTCTCCACATTTTTTGCAAATTCGAACGTTTTTTCCATCTTCTAACTTTTTTTTCCCAACACGGACCGCACGGTCACATTTAACACAAATAACCATTACATTTGAACCGTGAAATCTTGCTTCTTTTTCTACAATACCACCCTTGCCGGTTTGTGGGTTTGCTTTCGTGTGCCTTTTAATCATGTTCAATTTTTCAACAATCAGTTGGTTTTCCTGTGGGTAAACTACGAGCACCTTTCCTTTTTTACCCCGTTCTTTCCCGGAAATTACCTTAACCAGATCGTCTTTTTTAAATTTTAAATTTGTCATAATACACATATAAAACGCTATAAAACTTCCGGCGCCAAAGAAACTATTTTCATAAACTGTTTTGCTCTTAATTCTCTCGCAACGGGGCCAAAGATTCTGGTTCCAACGGGTTCTTTTTGCGTATCAACAAGCACAGCAGCATTATCATCGAATTTAATATAAGATCCGTTCGGACGACCAACAGCTTTTTTAGTTCTCACGACAACTGCTTTTTTAATTTCTCCTTTTTTTACATTGCTGCTTGCTACAGCTTCTTTTACCGCTACAACAACGATATCCCCAATAGTCGCATAACGCCTGCCGGAACCACCAAGAATTTTAATGCACTGTCCTTTTCTGGCGCCGGAATTATCTGCTATAATTAAATTGGTTCTTAATTGGATCATTGTTAACCTTCAGCCACCTTTGACATGATTTCCAACACCTTCCATCTTTTCTCTTTACTTAAAGGCCTGGTTTCAACAATCTTCACTTTATCCCCAACCTGACATTCATTTTTATGATCATGAGCTTTATACTTTTTTGCCCGGCGAATCATTTTATTAAATACCGGATGTCTCACTATACGCCCAACTCTAACAACAACAGTTTTATCCATCTTATCGCTAACAACATCTCCGGTTAAAACATTTTTTCTTTTAATCTTGTTCAAGTGTATTCTCCGCCTTTTTTTCTTTAATAATAGTTTTTACACGCGCAACATCTCTTCTTAAGATTTTCAAACGGCTAGGATTTTCAATTTTTCCGGTTGCCATCTGGATTTTTAAATTGAAGATTTCACTCTTAAAATCTTTCTTTTTTTCAATAAGCTCTTCTACCGAAAAATTTCTAAGTTCTACAGTTTTCATGATAGTACAGGATTAGTCCTTAGTTATAAATTTAGTATGAATAGGCAATTTTTGAGCGGCCAAACGCATAGCTTCTTTGGCAATATCTAAAGAAACACCTTCCATTTCATAAAGAATTCTCCCGGGCTTTACAACAGCCACCCAGAATTCAGGAGACCCTTTCCCTTTCCCCATACGAGTTTCTAAAGGTTTTTTGGAAACTGGTTTATCCGGGAATACCCGAAGCCAAACTTTGCCGCCTCTTTTTATATGCCTGGTCATAGCGATACGAGCCGCTTCAATCTGCCGATTTGTAATCCAGGCTGGTCCCAATGCCATAAGGCCGTAGGAGCCAAAATTAAGGGACGACCCCCTAAAAGCTGCTCCTCTCATTCGTCCTTTCTGGCGTTTGCGGTACTTAACTTTTTTTGGAATTAACATGATTACGACTCCGGATTGGCTTCTAGTTTATTTGCAGCTGGTTCTTTCTTTTCAGGAATAATCTCTCCATGAAAGATCCAAGCTTTTACTCCTATGATTCCATATGTTGTCCGGGATTCCGCAAAACCATAATCTATATCCGCCCTTAATGTATGCAACGGCACTCTTCCCTGGCGATACCACTCGGTTCTCGCAATTTCCGCTCCGCCCAAGCGGCCAGCACAGTTAATCCGTATTCCCTTTGCACCAAAACGTAAAGCAGTTGTAACGCTTTTTTTCATTGCACGACGAAAAGCTACTCGTCGCTCTAACTGAAGAGCAATGTTTTCCGCCACCAACTGAGCATTAATTTCAGTTTTTCGCACTTCTTTAATATTTAAAGATAACTGTTTGCTAGCTACTCTTTTTTGAAGATTTGCCTTTAAACGATCGATTTCATATCCCCTTTTCCCTATAATTATTCCCGGTCTCGCAGAGAATACATTTATTGAAATCTTTTGTGCAGCTCTTTCAATTTCTATTTTTGAAACCCCTGCATGATAAAGTTTCTTTTTTAAAAATTTCCTAATTCCCAAGTCTTCATGCAAAAGTTTCGCGTAGTCTTTTTTAGCATACCACAGCGATAGCCAGGAACGGGTAATGCCAATTCTAAAACTGATCGGATTGACTTTCTGCCCCAATTATTTTTCCTCCATATTGTTGATTATTATATTTAATCTTTCGGTTCTTTTAAAACTACCGTAATATGACTGGTTCTTTTAAAAATGGTATCAGCACTTCCTCTTGCTCTGGGCATAGATCTTTTCCAGGTAGGTCCCTCATTTACGGTTATATTACTGACAATAAGAGAATCAACATCGTCTACTTTCTGATTTTCCTGGGCGTTTGCAATGGCTGACTTCAGTAATTTCTCTATAATTCTGGCTGCCAGTTTGTTGGTAAAATGCAACACATTTAGCGCCTTGCCTATATTTTTTTCCCTGATAAGATTTGCCACCAGCCGTGCTTTGCGAGGCGAGGTTCTGACAAATCTTAATGTAGCCTTCGTTTCCATATTTTTTTTAATCTATAAGAAAACTATGATACTGCGGTCGTCTTTTTAGTTTTGCCGCTGTGTGCCCTGAATATCCTTGTTGGAGAAAACTCTCCTAGTTTATGACCCACCATGTTTTCAGTAATATAAACAGGAACAAATTTTTTCCCATTATGAACTGCAAGAGTATGTCCTATAAAATCTGGCGCAATGGTAGACCGCCTGGACCATGTTTTGATAATCTTTTTTTCATTTCTACTGTTCATAGTTTCTATTTTTTTTTCCAAACTTGATTCAATGTAAGGTCCTTTTTTTATTGACCGTGCCATGTAAACCTCTTTTATAATTAGCTTTCAGTTGCTAGCGATCAGCTTTCAGCACATTCGCTGTTAAAGACATTATTTTTTCTTCCGTTTTGTAACGATAAACTTATTGGAAATATTTCTTTTCTTACGAGTTTTAAAACCTTTGGCAAGCGTTCCCCAGGGTGACACCGGATGTCTTCCACCGGATGATCTTCCTTCTCCTCCGCCCATCGGATGGTCCACTGGATTCATTGCCACACCCCGAACATGCGGACGTTTTCCCAACCATCTATTTCTGCCTGCTTTTCCTGTTTTTATAATCTCATGTTCCTGGTTTCCAACCTGACCTACCGTGGCTTTGCATTGAGAAAAAACCATTCTAACTTCACCAGAATTTAATTTTACATGACAATATTTACCTTCCCGGGCCATAATCTGAGCCCGTGCACCAGCGCTTCTAACCAGTTGAGCTCCTTTTCCCGCTTTCAATTCAATATTATGAATTATCGTTCCAACAGGGATATCTTTTAAAGGAAGTGTGTTCCCGGGCCTGATCTCCGATCCACTTCCGGACTTTAACATATCCCCGACTTTAATGTCCTCTGGTGCAACTATGTACCTTTTTTCTCCATCCACATAATTGAGCAACGCAATACGGCTTGACCGGTTAGGATCATATTCTATGCTCGCTACTTTTGCTGAAACATTATCTTTATCCCTTCTATAATCAATAACTCGATACTTTTTTTTATGACCTCCACCACGGAATCTAACAGTAACTCTTCCTAAGTTGTTTCGGCCTGCTTTCTCTTTTAATGGTTTTAAGAGGGATTTTTCTGGCGTATTAGTAGTCAGTTCTTCAAATGTGGAAACTGTTTTAAAACGAGAACCAGGAGAAGTAGGTTTAATTTTTCGAATTCCCATAATTAGACTCCTTCAAACAGCTGGATGCTGTCTCCTTCTTTTACCGTAACAATTGCTTTTTTCCATTCAGGCTTAAAACCAGAATTCCGACCCACTTTAGCTTTCTTCCCGTGGTAAACACAGGTTCTTACATCTATTACTTTTACTTTAAACAGCTCTTCAACAGCAGCTTTAATCTCATGTTTGTTTGCACGTAAATTTGTTTGAAAAGTATACTTATTATGACTAGCCTGTTGGTCAGTGCTTTTTTCAGTTATTAATGGTTTGACAATGACTCGATAAATATCTTTCATTATTGTAATCTTTCCTCAATTTTAGAAACAGTACTCTGAGTTAAAATCAGTTTGGAACTGTGCAGTAAATCATAGACATTAAGGCCGGCCAGAT
The DNA here is from genome assembly GCA_913051775.1 of uncultured Nitrospirota bacterium. GTDB lineage: Bacteria > Nitrospinota > Nitrospinia > CAJXCL01 > CAJXCL01 > CAJXCL01. The sequence continues at coordinate 10,754 of CAJXCL010000050.1, forward strand.
TTAAAACATGAGCGTTAGGTAAATTCCTTGCCGCAAGCTGCAAGTTTTTATTTTCCTGTTCTATTAGAAATAATGCTCTGTTAAGAATTTCTAAATCCTTGAGCAAGAGAGCAACCTCTTTTGTTTTTGAGAATTTTGATTCCAATTTATCCAACACAACAATGTCATTATTTTTTGCTTTTAAAGAAAGAATCGATCTTAAAGCTGTTTTCCGGGCTTTTTTTGGTACTTTATAAGAATAATCTCTCGGCTTTGGTCCAAATGTGATTCCTCCTCCACGCCATATAGGGGATCTTGAAGACCCGGCTCTTGCTCTACCCGTTCCTTTTTGACTCCATGGTTTTTTGCCGCCACCCCTGACCTCATCCCTTATTTTGGTAGAAGCCGTACCTCTCCTTTTATTTGCGAGTTGCATGACAACAACCTCATGAAGAAGGTGTTCATTAATATCCGCACCAAAAACATCCTCACTAACTTTTAAACTACCGATTTTCTTATTTTTAGTATTAACTATATTTAATTCCATGCTATTCCACTATTTTTTTTATTATTAAAAACCCGCCATTACTTCCAGGAACAGGTCCCTTAAGCAGCATAAGGTTCTCATTTTTTTTGACACCGGCAATTTCTATATTTGTGGTTGTAACTTTCACGCTCCCCATATGCCCCGGCATTTTTTTCCCTTTAAAAACTTTACCGGGATAAGCACACTGGCCAATAGAGCCTCCATGACGAAAAGCCTCATGACTACCTCTTGACGCCGGTGATCCTGCAAAACCGTATCTTTTCAAAACACCGGCAAATCCGCGTCCTTTTGAAGTTCCACTAACTTTAACTTTTTCTCCTGTTTTAAAGATATCTACTCCTATTACCTCTCCCTCTTTAACCTTTTCTGCATCGCAGCGTATTTCTTTTAAAAATCTACAGGTAGATGCTTTATGCTTTTTGAAATGTCCGGCAACAGGTTTATTCACTTTTTTTGCATTTTTATTTAGAAAACTCAATTGAACGGCGTTATATCCATCCTTCTCAACTGTTTTTTTCTGAACAACAGTACATGGACCAGCTTCAACCACAGTAACAGGGGTCACATTTCCCTCTTCAGTGAAAACCTGTGTCATTCCTAATTTTTTACCTAAAATTCCGTTAATCATATTTTTATCTCAACATCCACTCCTACTGATAAATCTAATTTCATCAATGCATCTACTGTTTGAGGAGTAGGCTCGAGGATTTCTAATAGCCTTTTATGTGTTCTTATTTCAAATTGCTCTCTGGATTTTTTATCGACATGCGGCGACCTTAGGACTGTCCAACGATTTTTAACAGTTGGCAATGGTATAGGACCTGCCACTTTGGCGCCGGTTCTTTGCGCAGTGTTAACAATTTCAGTAACAGACTGGTCTAATATTCTATGGTCAAACGCTTTAAGTTTTATTCTTATCTTCTGATCTGTCATTTTATCAGCTTTCAGCAAAACAAAATAATTTCAATTCTTAAACGCTTCATTCTAATTATCTAACTTATTTAGTAATTTCACTAACAACGCCTGCGCCTATAGTGCGGCCGCCTTCCCTG
>CAJXCL010000051.1 GCA_913051775.1 uncultured Nitrospirota bacterium
TTGTAGTAAGTTTGCTCTGAAATTCCTAGTTTTCTGCAAACATGGGCTATTGACTGACCCTTTGCCACTTCCACATCAGCTTCACGAAGCATCCTGATTATTTGTTCTGCTTTAAAACGCTTTTTCCCCATAAAAATTACCCCCTTTCTGTTAATGTTTTATCACAATACTAATTTTAAGGGTGGATCAGTTTTTCGGGGTAGGGTCAATTATTTCAGGGTATCAGGAGACTAAAGATATTCTAAAACGCACTACTTATAAATATGTTGAAATTGATAAGGATAATGAAATAAATGAAATACTTGAAATCGGTCAATCGGCTAAAAAAGATATTTTGATTATAGATATGTGTGACAAGGGCGACAATTTCATTAAGAAACTCACTGGCAAATTTACAGTTGTTTCTTTTGATGACACTGAAGGAGGCGCAAGAGGCTCAGACCTGGTAATCAACAGTTTATCTGATAAACCGTTAAAAAGAGATAAATATTTTTTTGGCACGGAATATTTTATTATCAGGCCGGAAATCAGCGAATATAATTCTAGGGGAAAGAATATTTTGAGCCATGTAAAAAACCTTTTAATATGTCTGGGTGGGAGTGATCCATGTTCAGTTAATTTAATGATGATTGACTGGCTGGAAGGTTTAGATTTTTCCGGTAAGATAGAATGGGTATTGGGTCCTTCTGTAAATGACAAAGACGTTATAATTGAAAGGCTTAAAAATTTAAAACTTGATATTATCCCATTAATTGATTATAAAGATATGGGAAGACTCTATTTTCATGCCGATTTATGTATAAGCGCCGCAGGGTTTAGCCTGTATGAAATGGCCTGTGCTGGTTTGCCCGCTTTAACTATTTGCCTATACCCCCATCAAATTCCAACTGCAAAAAAATTTGAAGAAGCAGGGGCTACCCATAACTTGGGATATTATAAAGAGATTGATGTATCTGATTTAAAAACAACACTTGTCAGCTTTCTTGGCGATAAATCTCAAAGGAATTATATGAGCCGGCATGGTAAAAACTTTGTCGATGGTTTGGGGACTGAGAGAGTTATGGCCCAAATTAATAAATATTTATGAATTAAAACAGGAGAAAAGAACTTATGGCTTGCATTCTGATAACAGGTGGAACCGGCTTTATTGGAACTACCGTAGCGAAAGAACTTAGGTCTCAAGGACACAAGGTAAAGTTAATGGATTTATCTACTAAAAGGAAGACCGATCCTAATTTCTATGGAGGAAGCATTTTAGATCCATACCGGGTATCCACTGTAATGAGAGGGTGCGATTATGTCGTTCACCTTGCAGCAGCGTTAGGGGTTAGAAGAACTGAAGCAAGAAGGCTTGAATGTCTTTATATTAATATAGAGGGGACAGTTAATGTCCTCGAAGCCTGCGTAAAAGAGAATGTAAAAAAGATAGTTTTTTCATCTTCTTCAGAAACCTACGGCAATCAAAATAAATCTCCCATCACAGAAAAGTCTCCTGTCAACCCAATCTCCAATTATGCCACCACCAAATTAGTAGGTGAGGAATATTTAAGAGCTTATTATGAAAATTACCACTTAAAATACAGTATTGTCAGGTTCTTTAATGTGTACGGAGAGGAACAAAAAGATGATTTTGTCATTCCCAAATTTGTTAATTCGATTTGTGAAAAAAAGCCTCCAGTCATTTATGGTAATGGGAAACAGGTACGGTCTTTTTGCTATGTCTCAGATGCGGCAAAAGGAATTGTTGCCGCTTTGTTTGGTGAAAATTCAACCGGAGAAGTATTTAATATAGGTAATGATCAACAGCCGATTAGTATGCAAGAACTCGCTGAAAAAATAGTGAGTATAAGTGGTGAAAAGGATATAGTCCCCGAGTTTATTCCTATGGAAGATTCGGATCGCACTAAAGAAAGAGAGGTCTTTAACAGGATTCCATCGATTGAAAAAGCAAAAAAAATGCTGAACTATCATCCTGAAATAAGCCTGAATGAAGGAATTCGTAGAGTAATTGAATATAAAAGAAGTTTAAATGAAAAATAAAGTACCACAGAAGAGTCCCGGTATCGAAATCGATAATCATATTATTGGTAAAAACCATACTCCATTTATAGTAGCTGAAATGTCCGGGAATCATAATCAATCTCTTGACAGGGCTCTGGAAATAGTTGAAGCAGTGGCTCAATCAGGAGCTCATGCTTTGAAACTGCAAACTTATACTGCAGATACCATTACCCTTGATCTTAAAGAAGGAGAGTTTTTTATTAATGACCCGAACAGCCTTTGGGAAGGTCAATCATTACATAGTTTGTACAAGAAGGCATATACTCCCTGGGAGTGGCATGAGAAAATAATTAAAAAATGCAGGGGCCTTGGGCTAACCGTTTTCAGTACTCCATTTGATGAAACCTCAGTAGATTTTTTAGAATCATTAGACGTCCCGGCGTACAAAATAGCATCATTTGAAAACGTTCACTTGCCGCTGTTAAGGAAAGTGGCCTCCACCGGAAAACCTGTAATTATGTCTACCGGCATGGCAACTCTATCGGAGTTGGATGAAGCGGTTTCTGAAATACGCAAAACAGGAAATAGCAAAGTGATACTTTTGAAATGTACCAGTTCATATCCTGCTTCCCCCGAAAATGCAAATATTTTAACTATTCCTCATCTTCGCGAATTATTTGGCTGTGACGTGGGTATTTCTGATCATGTTATGGGAATTGGCGTGGCAATCGCAGCAGTCGCTGTTGGAGCGGTTATGGTTGAAAAACATTTTACATTGAAACGTGACGATGGTGGTATCGATTCAGCGTTTTCTATCGAACCGAAAGAACTTAAAATGTTGGTAACTGAAAGCCATAAGGCATGGCAATCCCTGGGCTGTATAAAGTACGGTCCAACTGATGCAGAAAAAGAATCTGCGCGCTACCGTCGGTCCATATATGTTTCGCAGGACATAAATAAAGGAGATTTATTGACAGAGAAAAATCTTCGGATAGTTCGTCCCGGTTTTGGTATTTTACCAAAGTATTACGATATGTTTCTCGGGAAAAAAGCTTCAGTTGACGTTAAAAAGGGAACACCGGTAAATTGGAGTTTGATTTTAGGAAAGGAAGCCGGGGCATGAAATTTCAATGAAAATATTAAGACTCATTATTTTCATTAAAATGGATAAAGTAATTTATACAGCAACTGAACATGCAAAAGATATATATGGGGAATTGCCTTGATCAAAAAAACATCTCTTTTCACCAGGTTATAAAAGAGGATTGCAGGGAACTATGGCAGTGGCGTAATGAAAAGGTTGTTCGTGATCAATCATTTTCTTCCGACCCTATCCCCTACCCCATACACCAGAAATGGTTTAATAAAAGGTTGGTAGATGCGGACTGTGTGTTCCTGAAGATTCTCTCAAATAAAGTGGAAGCAGGAGTTCTACGATTTGATATTAACGATCAATCCGCCGAAATTCATATTACAATAGCGTCGGAAATGAGAAATAGAGGGATTGGCACGCAGTCTATTCGATTAGGATCAGAATTTTTATTTAAACAGACAAACGTTGATGTCATCAGCGCTCATATCAAAACTAACAATAACCCGTCGATTCGTACTTTTGAGAAAGCTGGATTTATAGTTTCTCGTAGAATGACATTCAAGGAGTCAGATACACTGGAAATGCTTTTATGCCGTGATAGGGCTATTTTAAAAAAACACTACCCGATCAAAATTGGAGCTGTAGTGCAAGCGAGAATGGGCTCTGAGCGTCTTCCAGGTAAGTCCTTGGCAGATGTTGGTGGTAAACCTTTAATACAGCATATTATTGAAAACCTCAAAACCTCAAGGTACCTTTCTCACGTTGTTCTTGCAACATCGGAAAATGATCAAGATAAGATTTTGTTGGACTTAGCTGAAAGTCTCAAAGTCTATGGTTTTGCGGGTAGTGAAAATGATGTGTTGAACCGATACAGGAAAGCGGCTCAATTTTATAGTCTGGACATAGTTGTTAGAGTTACGGGTGATAACATATTAATTGATATCGAAGGCATGGACCGTACGATTGCCTTATACCTCACAGATGATCCAGCCGTGGCAGTTAATGGGGGAAAGAATGGATATCCTCTTGGGACTGCTGTTGAAGTTCTTTCAACAGCTCTTTTAAGGGAGCTCGATCAAAATGTTAATTTCCCGGAAGAAAGAGAGCATGTAACGCTACATCTATACAAGCATAAGGATAAATACGTTGTCTCGCATTTAAAAGCTCCTGATAATTATAAGGATATGGATGTTCGACTTACCGTTGATACCCCTGAAGATTTAGGCTTAATCAGGCAGTTATATGAAAAATTAAAAGAGCGTAATGAAGATTTTAAGCTCTCCTTTGTGAGTAAATACTTGAGACAGCATCAGGAACTGAAAATGATTAATTCTCATGTAAAACAGCGGATCTTTTAATTCTAAAGCAATCATATAATTATGGATATATATGCAAAAGAGAAATAAAAAAAGTAAAAAAGTTAAAATAATGGCAACAGTGGGTCCCTCTTCATTTGATGAGTCAATTATTCGAAAAATGGATTTATCCGGAATTGATGTTTTTCGCGTAAACATGTCCCATACAAATATAGAAGATTTAAGAGATATTTTAAGTAGTTTAAGGAAATGGACTTCAAAGGAAATTTGTATTGATACTGAAGGATCTCAAATTAGGACCGGGATGATTAAAGAAAACAATATAGAAGTTAAATCCCATCGCATAATCGAGTTTGTTCCTGTATATGTAAAAGGTGATTTAAACAAAATACCTCTCTCTGTCAATCCCTGGGAAGTTTTACTTCCGGGAGATGTCTTAAAAATTGATTTTCATAGCGCTATTATTCAAATCATTAAATCAGACGATAACATAGTATTAGGAAGAGTTCTTGAGGGGGGAATAATTGGATCAAATAAAGGAATATGCATTGACAGGGATATAAAATTACCAGGATTTACATCAAAAGATATAAAAAGTTTTGCTATTGCCATAGAGTTAGGAATAAGAATTATAGCCTTGTCTTTTGCCTCATCAGCAAAAGATGTTATTTGCCTCAGAAAGTATTTTGATGATGAAATAAAAGTTATCAGCAAAATCGAAAGCATTCAGGGCATTAACCACCTGGAAAGCATTTGCAAGGAAAGCGATGCAATATTAATAGACCGGGGCGATCTTTCACGCGAAGTTCCTATCGAAAAAATATCTTTTGCACAAAGGCACATACAAAAAAAGGCAAATGAATTTCAAACTCCCGTTTATGTCGCTACAAACCTTTTAGAAAGTATGGTCAATAATTGTAAACCAACGAGGGCGGAAATCAATGATATTACCAGCACTTTGTTTTCTGGAGTTGACGGCTTGGTGCTTGCCGCTGAATCTGCCATAGGCAAATTCCCTGTCGAAAGCACGAGAATGATTGCTCGAATAATAAATGAGGTTGAAAATAATTTCGTTCAAATGGATGACGTTAATTATTTTTGCTCTCTTCCTACGGACAGAATTATTGAGCCCCACGGAGGTGAGTTGGTTCAGAATTTTTTTAGGGATTTTGACTACAAAAACTTAAAAGGTTTGCCCTCCCTGGAAGTGGATGATGAAATTTTATCAGATACTGTCAAAATAGCAGAAGGCACTTATTCCCCTTTAAATTGTTTTTATGAGTTACGAAGAACTGATGTCGGTTTTGGATAATTGTACGTTACCTAATAAAATTTCATGGACCATGCCTGTCCTTTTACAAGTGACCAGAGAGGTTGCTAATGAATTCCCACTTAATGGCACAATAGGAATAAAAAGAAAAGTTGATGGGAATCATTACGCTTTATTTGAAATGACGGGGAAAGGAAAAATACCATCCATGGAACAAGTTGCCATGAAGTGGTTTGGGTCACATGACATAAAACATCCTGGAGTTTATCGTTTTTTTAAAAGAGGGGAATTTATTCTATCAGGACAGGTATTTTTAATTAAGAAACCTGCTTTATCCGCTTCATATTATAAATTAACGCCAAGCCAAACAAGGGATATATTTAATGATTTAGGTTGGCAAAACATTGTTGGTTTTAATACTAAAAGCGTTATTCATAAAGGGCATGAATTTATTCAAAAAAAGACCCTGATAAAACTTAATGCAGACGCTATTTTTATATCGCCTTCATCTGGTCCCAAAAACTCTGGAGAGTTTTCTGTAGAAGCCATTATTAAATGTTATGAGACTTTAATAAGAAAAAATTACTATAATCCTTATGGCGTCTTGTTGGGTACTTTTAATACCTATCCTCGATATTGTGGTCCTAGGGAAAAAGTATTTGAAGCTATTTGCAGAAAAAACTATGGTTGCAACTCTTTTATAACTTTTAAAGAAGATAGCTATTACCCATTCCGAGATTCTCTCCGCTTATTTGACAACGCTGACACAGGAATGAAAATTTTGCATTTTGATAATCCATATTTTTGTTTAAAATGTAATGCCGCTGTTCTCGAATGTCTACACGGAAGAAACCATGCAAAAGATTTAAATGACTCTGTAATTAGAGAGGCATTATCAAGGGAAAGCATTATCCCGCAATATTTGATGCAGAGTGATATTGCTGGAAAACTTCAAGAGTTATACAAAATCTCTCCTAATGAAGTTCTTATTCCAGCTACTTGAAAAGCTTGCTTAAATTAGAGGAACTTTACTAGCAGAAGGAGAAAACAAATTAAAGCAATAAAAAAACTACCCTTCATCTAAATGAATAGAAATAATATAGCAACGGAAATTGAATTTATACGAAATAACAGAATTGCCAATGAAGTGGTTTTAATTGACGGACCTGTTCGTGGGGGCAAATCTATGCTGGGCCCTGTCCTGGGAAGTTTTGAGAGAGTCGAGATAGAAAGAATGGAGCCTTTTTTTGATTCTTTGCCTGTATTGTATTCTTTCAATAAAATTACGAAAGACGCCGCTGTTACCATGCTCAGAAAAGAAATAGATGTTAGATTGTACGATTCCATGATTTCGAGAATGATTAATTTTCGGTTTAAGGATCGTACTAGCCCATTTTTTAATAAAAATATCTTTAAATATATTAAACGGATGTTTTTTGAAGATGGAAATAGTGTTTTAGAACGCATTAAAAAGGAGAAACCTATTTTTCAAGTGATGACCCATGATATGTTACAGATATTGGATTTGTACCTTGAAGCATTTGGGAAAGGGCTGAGAGTTATTGAAATGGTTAGGCACCCAGTGGACCTGGTTTATTCAAATCATAATAGGGGTTTAGGAACCAGCATAGGCAAAAATCCACGTTTTTGGCAGCTTGCGATTAAAAGCGAAGAAGATGATATCCCTTATTATGCTTCTGGCTGGGAATCAGAGTTTTTGAAAGAAACGCCTCTTAACAGGGTGATTAAAATTGTTTGCCAACTTGTAAAACAGGTAAGGGATGAATATGATAAACTACCGGAGACGAGGAAAAAACAGGTGATCATTGTTCCATACGAAAAGTTTTTAATATCTCCATACAAATATATAGAAAAAATCGAAAGCTTCATCGATACAAAGAGAACCAAGTCTACTGCAAAAATCTTAAAAAAACTAAAACTTCCCAATGAAATTGATCCTAATAATAGAAAAAGTAAGCTGAAGTCTATTGAGGAAAGTGCATCAGAGGAATGCCTTCAGATTTTATTTGATTTATCAAAAGAATATGAAGACAGGTACTTGAAATTTTCTTGAAATTAAAAAGTAGTGACCCATGGCAGAAAATGATTAAGGAAAAAAGAATCGGATATGAAATGCATAAATGGGCAAGCGATTTGTTTCCAATATGCCGGAGCATAACTGGTGACGGGACAAGGGAAACGCTTTCCTACATAAAAAAATTGCTACCCGATTTAAAAACTTATGAAGTCCCATCGGGAACAAAAGCATTTGACTGGTCTGTGCCCGATGAGTGGAATATCCATGATACTTATGTTGAAGATGAAAAAGGGCATAGAGTTATTGACTTTAAAAAAAATAATCTGCATGTTGTAAACTATTCAGAACCTGTGGATGTCACTCTTTCGTTAGATGAACTGGATAAACACTTATACTCGTTGCCAAAACAGCCTGATGCGGTGCCTTATGTTACATCATACTACAAACGCCGGTGGGGTTTCTGTTTAACTCACAAGCAACGCTCAAGTTTAAAACCACAAAAATATCATGCTGTAATAAAAAGCAGATTAGGATCGGGGAGCTTAACTTACGGAGAGCTTATTTTGCCTGGCAGGGAAGAAAAGGAAGTACTCATTTCAACCTATATTTGTCATCCCTCTTTGGCAAATAATGAACTTTCCGGGCCAGTAGTAGCCGTTGCGCTTGCAATATGGTTGAGTAACTTAAAAGAGCGGCGTTATACTTACAGGATAGTTTTTATTCCTGAAACGATTGGTTCTATTGTCTACCTTAGCCGCAATCTAAATATTATGAAAAAAAATACAGTTGCTGGATTTGTTGTAACCTGTGTTGGAAATGACCGAGATTATTCTTTTCTGCAGTCACCATGGGGTTATACACTGGCAGACCGGATTGCCAGACATGCCTTAAAACATCATGCGCCAAATCATAAAGAGTGTTTTTTTTGGGAATATGGCGGAAGTGATGAGCAGCAGTATTGCAGCCCGAACGTCGGGTTGCCTGTGGTATCGATCATGCTATCACGGCCCGGGACATATCCTGAGTATCATACGTCCTTAGATGATCTTTCTTTTATTACCCCTTCAGGTTTAGAAGGAGGTTATGAAGTTTTAAAGAAATGTATAATTCTTTTAGAAAATAATTATTATTACAGAGTTCCCTTCCCTTGTGAACCTCATATGAGCAAAAGAGGTTTGAACCTTCAGACAAGTTTAAAAGAGTTAAAGGACCCCTATGCATTAACTTTGCTTTTAAACTACCTGGATGGCAAGCATGATCTTTTGGAGGTATGTTATAATATTGGACATTCTTTAATTGACTGCGTAACTCTTATAAGAAAACTCTTGGAAGAAAAGCTTCTCGTTAAAGAAGAGAAATGATATAAAAAAGGGTGAGTAAAACTTTTTTATAGATTTAACTCACTCCATTGAGGTTTTGCAGCCCCGTGGGGCTCCGTAAGCAGTATGGATATAAAATTTAATTCTTGCCTACGTCTGCATTATCATTCTGATCGTATTTAACGAGGTCTTCCGGATATAGACATCAACAAAGCTTTTAAAAAGTAATTGTGGGCCTTCAAAACCAGAAATAAGGAGCAACTTGACAAAAACAATTGCATTCATAGATAATTTTGATGAAGTGGAATTGTTTCTGAAGACCTTTGAATTTTGCATTGATAAGGATACTGTAGTTATTGCCGGTGATGCAATGGCTTACGAAGAGTTAAAAAAAAAGGACATTAAGAGCAAGCCCTTAGATTTTTATAGGAACGTAAAAGAATATAATGAAGTTGAAGAATATGCTATGAATTTATCAGGGAAATGGTTTGTTGATAATGAAGGCAATGATTTTACAATGTATGAAGATATTTCTTTGGGAGCCTCCCTGCAAATGGAAATCTTTTTGAATTTTAATTATATTATGAGGGCAATCCTTGATGTATCGAATATTTTGAAAAGTGAAAGTCCGGAGAAAATTCTTTTATTGCGTGATGGTCCAGTTTTCAATAGCGCTTATGAAGGCTTTGATTTGTTTTTGCATAAAAAAGCTTTTCTCTTCTTAATGAATAATAGAAAGAGTGAAGTGGTTTATAAAGAGGCAAAAGTTTGTGAGACCTCTTATCGCTTAAATAAATTTATCAAACTGTTTCGTTTTGAAAGATATGAGCTTTTTGCTGGGGAAATATCTTTTTTTTGTCCTGAAATTATAATTAAAAATATTAAGAAAATAGTGGTTTTTACCCTGGATCGAACAAAGATGTTTTTTGTCGGGAATGAAAGTAATTCTTTCTCCGTTAGAGCCTTAACTCTTTCAGCAACAGATATCACTTACTTTGGAACAGCTTTGGTTAAAAGTTTTTTAAAAAAAGGTAACAGTTGTCTTTTTTACATTGATGGTGAAAATAATTGCTACTTTAACAGGAGAATTCGACGTGTTTTTAATGAAAAATTGTCTTGCCGAAATTTAGCTAAAAGAAAATCTAAATTTCAGTTAAGCCTAAAATTTAGATTTAAGACAATTATTAATAATGAACGTAAAAAATCAGCCTGGAAGTTTAAGAGTAAATTGTTTTTTGACTTGATGGGAAAATATTTAGACGAGATTATTTGGAAAAGTTTCCCTGACTTAATTGAATTATTGCATGCGACGGACGAAATTATTAAAAGAAGAAAAATTAGTATCGTACTGATAAGTGAAAGATATGGAGCAAAACGCATTATTCTTTCGCTAATAGCAAGGCGTAATGGAATTCCGGTCCTGCATATTCCTCATAGTGTTGAGCCCGGGCATAAAATTGGAGATAAAATTGTTTCTTCTATTCTTTGCGACACAAATATCTTCCCCTATTATCCAACGCATGAAGTTTCCTGTTTTAAGTATCATAAGCAACTACAGGAAGACAGAGGGATTAGTAAAAATAATTTATTTTTAACCGGGATGCCACGATTTAAGGATTATAAGCAGAAAAGCCGTGAAAAATATTATTCTGCACGAAACCGTTTAAAACTCCCATTTAACAAAGAAATTGTATTGTTTGTTTTTCCGGCGGTTATTAGACCATATTATGATAAATTAAGACATAATAATAATTGTAATACATTCAAAGCATGGCAATCGTATGAATCATTTCTTAAACTATTTTTAAAAAGAAGCAGCGCTATGGCTGTTTTTAAGCTTAAAATGTTGGATATCAGTGATAAATTTATTAATTATTTTGTAAAAGAGAGCGAAGCTAATAAAGTTTCAGTTTTCAGAAACAATCTTCCTGACCTTTTAACTGCGGTGGATGCCGTTGTTATCAATCACTCAAATGTTGGCATTGAAGCATTATTTCATGACACGCCGGTTATTGTTTATAACGATCCGGACAGTCCCTCTGAGTTGCCTCTTTGCACCGAAGAAGCCGCTATTGAAATTAAACACCCGGAAGAGCTACTTTCTGTTTTAGATAAATTGAGAGATGGTAAAAACTACAAGAAAGAAATCCTAGAAAAACAGAGAGATTTCCTCAAGCGGAATTTACCTCCTGATGATCTTTCTCCGAAAGAAAGAGTAAGTGATGTGATATTTCAGTTGGCAAAAAATACCGGCACAACATATTAAGTAGCGGCATAATAAAATGAAAAAGATATCTATGGCAAAAACCTTGCGGTTAGGTGATTTTTAAAAGCCATCTATAAATAGTGTTTTTTTCAATTTGTTAAAACCATAACAGGTAAAGAAAACGTAGTTTGAGGTTGAAATCACTGCGGAACTATAAACATCTAATTCTTCGCCAGTTCATATAGATTTTTTTAATGACTACTCGTCAGGAGGAAAACCGGATGAGTTAGAAGTCTCTTTTTTTTTAGTTTTATGGAATTTTCTTATGATAAAAAATGCAACGATTTGGCTTACAGGTCTTCCCTCTTCAGGTAAAACGACTTTATCTCAACGACTAAAAGATAATTTACTGTCAAATGGAATTGACAATGTTGAGTTGTTAGACGGGGAAGATTTTCGGAGAAAATTAAATAACTTTAACTATTTGACCTACCCTAAATCTTAGTACCACCCTTAGAGTGATGATTTTCTATACCGTCAGTTGTAGCGTAGCGGAAACTGAGGGCATAGGTTCAAACGTTTCTGGAGCTGGCGGTCGATATCCCAGTGAGCTGTGAGGTCTGATCGTATTATATTCTTTTCTCCACTGTTCAATCAATACCTTTGCCTCAAAAAGTGTAT
>CAJXCL010000052.1 GCA_913051775.1 uncultured Nitrospirota bacterium
GGATCAATAATTTTATTTGATAGAGTTGATGGAAGACTGCTGTAAATTTTTACAAACTGCCCTTTTGTTAATCGAATCAAACGGTCTGTTTTTAGAAATTCAAACAGTTCACTGAAATTTTCTATCGTTTCAATTCTTTTTCGCTTTTCTTCTTTCTCAATAATAAGCTCGCTTAATTGTCCCATGGCCGTAACATTTTGCCGTTCAACATTCCACATTCGGCCGAGTTTTTGTCTTTTGTGATTATTCCATTTCAAGAAATCCCCAGCCATTTTTTCCGTAAAGTCGAATTTAATTTCAACCAGAGCAATGACCGCTATAAAAAAAATTATACTAAGAGAATTCAGGTTAAAAACCTGATAAATCAAGACAGCAGGCCTTTTATCAGGAATTATAGAGGAAGGTAAATCCATCATATTGTCTTAAAAAATCTGGCGCTTGTACCATGTTTCTTTATTTTAGTCATTGAAATTTATTTGTTATTTTGGTTTTGGTAATTGTTATTTTACTTTTTAGTCGCCTACAATTTGAATTAAAATATTCCTGGATCTCGGTCGGTTGTCAAAATCCAGAACAACAATCTGCTGCCACGTGCCCAACTTTAAATCACTTTTGTTAAAAGGTACTGATAGAGAAGCTCCTAACAAAGCTGCCCGGACATGGGAATATCCATTGCCGTCTCCCCAGCGAGAATCATGTTCATAATGGATTCCTGCCGGAGCTAATTTTTCAATAGTCTTTATTAAATCATTCACTACACCGGATTCATATTCTATAGTAGTAACCCCTGCGGTAGAACCCGGTATAAATATAGTTACAGTTCCATCCGGTATTCCTGACGCAAACACCTCGTTTTGAACTTTATTAGTAATGTCGAGAATATCCGTTTTCCCGCTTGTTTTTACTTGAAAAGAAACAGATTTGACTGACATATCGGGAGTTATTGGAAAACATCTAAAGGAATTGAATTATTTGACACAGATTTTTTACAGGTTTATTGTACAATTACTCCGTAAAAGCTTCTCTTTTTGGGAAGAATTTTCTGTTTGCTCACCGGAACGGTAGCTCCTTTTGGTTGCGGCAACTTGCCAGTTTACGATTTTATAATCTGATCATAAATAATCAGTGTCACATAATTTCTTTATGTTTCTGGTTTTACAATTTTCAGTGAAGCGGAACTATAGTTCTAACTAATGTGAATTTTATTACATTTTATATTTGCCAAAATCTTCAGGCTTGAGGTTTTCCAGCCATTTTTTCCATTTGGAGGGATCTTCAAGGTTTGATTTATCTGTTAAATCGATATTTTTTTCCGACAGATCAATACTTTTAGCTTCTTCAACTACTTTTTCTTCTACATAAACCGGGACTTTAAGCCTTAACGCCAGCGCAATTGCATCACTTGGTCTGGAGTCGACATTAGTTTCATTACCATTTGCTTTTATACAAATTTTAGCAAAAAAAGTATTGTCTTTGAGTTCATCAATAACAATATGGGAAACAATGGCTTTAGCTTCAACCAGGATATTTTTAATCAGATCATGAGTCATTGGTCGTGGCGTGCTAATGTTTTCCATCTCCAGCGCGATAGCGTTAGCTTCAAAAATACCGACCCAAATGGGCAGGGCATGTTTTCCTTCCGAATCTTTTAGAATAATAATAGGCATATTCGTTAATGGATCCAGAGTCAAACCTCGGATTTTCATTTCTATCATTACCACACCTCCTTTCCTAGTTTGCTTACTTTATTATTTGAGAATCAAGCACTCATTTGCTTATACTAAACATTTTTTTCATTCTTGTCAATAAGTCTATTTTTTTAGAAATATTCGACCATTGATCATTATTAAGTGTTTATTACCTACTGTTAATTAATAACCTGTCCATCCAGGCTATATAATCCACTACGGACAATTTTAACGGGAACGATTTTACCTGTTAAGTAGCCTTTTCCCGCGTTGCTAACTTCTGAACCTATTTCTTTTTGGAAAATTTCATCGCCATCTGCTGATGTATTTAGCTTTAATTTGGCTGCAGTTCCTGCCCGTACTGTAAAATTTACAATCTTATTAGTTCTTGTTCTTCCGGTTAATTTATCCAGATTAGTCTTACTCTTGCCTTCCACCAGAATGTCCACATTTTTACCTTCCAAACGTTTATTCAACTTTAATGTAATGCCTTTTTGCAAATCAAGCAAAGTATTAAAGCGTTTTTGTTTTATTTTTTCGTTAACCTGGCCAGGTAGCTTAGCTGCAACCGTTTCAGGTCTGGGAGAAAAATTGAAAAGAAAAATACTGTCAAACTCTATTTTTGTAATCAAATCAATAGTGGCCTGAAAATCCTGTTTTGTTTCACCCGGAAATCCAACGATAATATCTGTTGACAATGCCACGCCAGAAATGCTTGATTTTAAAGTGTTTATTTTTTCCATGTAGTCTTTTAACGAATACTTTCTATTCATAAGAGAGAGTATTTTATTAGAACCCGACTGAGCCGGCAGGTGGATTTGTTCGCATACTTTATCGAAATTCTTTATTACCCTGATCAGCTCTTTTGAAAAATCTTTTGGATGGGAAGTCACAAAGCGTATTCTCTCTATCCCCGGGATTTCGTTAATTTTTTCCAGCAGACCGGGAAATGTTATGCCTTCCTCAGTACCCTTGCCATAAGAATTTACATTCTGCCCCAACAATGTAACTTCTTTATATCCATGTTGAGATAATACTTTTATTTCATTAAGAATATCATTGCATTTTCTGCTGATTTCTCTTCCGCGCGTATAGGGCACAACACAATAGGAGCAATAGTTATTACAACCATGCATGATGCTAACCCATGCCTGAATACCGCTTTTCCTTGATATTGGGTAATCCTCAAGATACTGTTCTGCTTCTGAAAATATTTCTGAAACGGCAGCGTTACCCTTTGAAGCTGTCTCAAGCAACGAGGGAAGGCGGTGAATATTCAAAGTACCAAAAACCAGATCCACATAAGGAGCACGTTTGAGGATTGCTTTACTACTAATCTGCCCAACACAACCACCCACGCCAATAACAAGGTTTGGATTTTTAACCTTATATTTTTTTATTCTCCCTAACTTGCTGAAAACCTTTTGTTCCGCTTTTTCACGAATACTGCACGTATTCAATAAGACAACATCCGCGGAATTCAAATCAGGCGTTAAAGAATAATTATACTTCCTGAGCATTCCCGCCATCTTCTCCGAATCATATTTATTCATCTGACAACCCCATGTCTGGATGCACACTTTGCGGATTGAGTTTTCAGAAGAATTCCTGTTTTCTTGTTGATGCACTTCTCTTTTTTCCCAGTTAAATAATAAGTTTGTAACTTTATTGTGCTTGAACGCCTATTCTAATCCCATTATTGAAATTTTCAAAGTTTTCTTTTTGTATTTGGAGGGGACAAAAGTCTTTTCACCTGAAAAGCAAAATGTCTTTTAGTATTGCAGGCTGTTCTGTCCTTTTTGCAAAAAAGACAGTAATGTTGATGAATGCTTAGTACACTTTTTTTGTTCTCTTTAAAAAATATCTTTTTGTATTCCTATTGGAATTGCGGCTAAAGTGTTTTGATTTATTATGCTATAATAAAAAGCCTCAGTATTAAGCTGGTATTTGGCCTTAAAACCCTTTTTATAAAATGACTCACAAATCTTCTCTATTACTTCATATTTGCTGTGCACCCTGCTCGCCATACGCAATAGATTTGTTGCGAAAGGATTATGACGTCACTGCTTATTTTTACGATCCCAATATTCATCCTGAAGAAGAATACCGTTTCAGGCTGAAAGAAATGAAAAGGTTTTCACATGAAATTAATTTACCGTTTATTTCGGCAGAGTACGACATAGAGAGGTGGTTTGATATCACGAAAGGTCATGAAATGGATCAGGAAAAAGGAGAAAGGTGCAGCCTTTGCTTTGATCTCAGACTGGATAAAACAGTGCGATTTGCGAAAGAAAATGGTTATGATTTTTTTGCAACCGTTCTCTCAATAAGCCCTCATAAAGACGCAAAAATGATTAACCGGGTAGGGCAAATATTATCTAATAAATATGGAATTAAATTTTTAGAAACTAACTTTAAAAAAAGAGAAGGGTTTAAAAAAAGTGTTTTATTAAGCAAAGAGTACGGTTTAAAAAGACAGGATTATTGCGGCTGCATTTACAGCCAGCGAAATTGAAGCAGAGACTCACGAATTAACCGATCAGAGTCATCGCCCTTTCTTTAACTTATTTTGAACAAAACTTTTCAGTTTTCCTTCAAGCGCAGGCGGGATTTCTGTCTGCCCGATGCATTGCCTGCAAAGGTTGCTGGTTTTTTTATAGGTGCTTAAAAAAGCCATGCAGGGAGGGCAATCATTAAAATGCTCTTCCAGTTCCTCACGAGTTTCAGGATCAAGAGTTCCCTCAAGATAGTCACACAAGACATCAGTTAATTCTTTGCAAACCATAAAGTCCTCTTCCATGATCAGGCTGCAAATAGAATAGAGAATAAAAGACAACAACCTGCAACCTTACTGGTTAAATTAAATCCTGAAATCCTCGTCCGAAAAAAAGAACATCTCTGCTACAAATTATAGCACTTTTAGATTGTAGCACTTTATTGAAAATCATCAAAGTAATTTGACAAGCGTTTTCTTAAAAAAAGTCTTGATCTATGTAAGCGGGATTTAACAGCTGGCACGGAAAGTTTCAAAATATCGCAAACTTTTTCTGTGGGTAATCCTTCAATATCTCTCAAAACAAAAACCGCTTTTTCTTTTTCCGGAAGCTGGTTAATTGCTTTTTGAATGATCTTTCGTGATTCGGAGGTCAGCAAGACATCGTCCGCTTTCTGAGACCAGTCATTAATTTTTTCCGCGTGAAAGCCATCTTCCTGATATTTGGGGAATATATCATCAAAAGGTATTTGTTGAATTTTTTTTCGGCTCTTTAATTTCATAAAAGAGACATTGAGAGTAATGCGGTAAACCCAGCTTGAAAAAGCAGCTTTTCCAAGGAAAGTGTTGATTTTATTACAAACCCTTAAAAATACTTCCTGGGCAACGTCTTCCGCATCCGATTGATTATGAGTGACGTTATATGCCAAGCTGTACACTCTTTTCTGATAATTGCGCACCATCTCTTCAAAAGCCTCCGGTTTGCCCGCCTGCATTTCTTTCACAAGTTGTAGATCGTTATCACTCATTATTTTATATCTTTCAGGGTTTATTTAATATAATAGAAAAAATTAAATTAAAAAAGCCAAATCTTATAAGTTTAAAAAATTATTAGATTCAACGTTTGAAATTTTTATATAAAAACTTTCGACTCCCCCAACTGCTGCTTGTTAAGGCATCCATATATACATAAATTTCGTTCCCATTCTATCCGTGAATGAATTCATATCTATATTTAATATGTTAACGGTATGAGGGGCACCCTGGTAATTTGATGAATAAATATTTTCTTTATACTGGTGTGGCCTGTGGTACGTTATAACTTTAGCTTCTTTGAGCCCCGCTTCTTTTTTTGCCAGTTCTATCGCATCTTCCAGGTATCCGATCTTATCAATCATTTTTAGCTTTAGTGCCTGTTGTGCAGTATAGATTCTACCGTCGGCAATTTTTTGAATTTCCCCTGTAGAAAGCTCCTTGCGTCTGCTTTTAAGAACATCAACAAAATTCTGAGATAGAGAGTCAATTATCTCCTGGAATATCTTTTTTTCTTCTTCTGAAAATGGGCGAAAGGGTGATGTAATGTCTTTTTTCCCTCCTGATTTGACAGTTTCATCTTCAATCCCGATTTTTTCAAATAGACCCTTCATATTTAACTTTAAAGCCAACACACCGACACTCCCTGTAATTGTTGTCGGGTGTGCTATTATTTTATCTGCCGACATTGAAATGTAGTAACCCCCAGATGTTGAAAGGTCCATCATTGCCGCTATAATCTTAACGTCCTTCTTTTTTTTGCATTCTAGCAGCTCATGATAAATAATATCGCTTGCCGTTACCGTACCACCCGGTGTGTTCACCCTCAAAATAATTGCTCTAATTTTTTTGTCTTTTCCCGCTTTATTTAACTGCTCTTTGACCCTCTCTACCATTCCCGGTTCTTTTTTAATCCCTGTGACATCACTCCTGCTTTTACTAGTGATAACACCTGAAATATCTATAAGAAGAATTTTATCCTCTCCTTTCCCTGAGATCGTTTTTTCTTCATAAGGACTTATTTTGCCACCAATCTGGATAGTAATCATCGCGCAACCGGCGAAAAAGAAAGAGCAGGAAAGGAACAAGGGAATAATAAACTTTTTTTGGGTGTAGTTAAAAAAAGTCTGGAAAGGGTTGAGTAACATCTGTTTATAAAATTTCAAATTAATCAATTAGCAATGAATCGGTAAAAAAATTGATAATTGTTTATTACTAATTGTCAATTGTTTTACTGCCTATTGTCATCTTTCATTTTTGATTATCGGCCATCCATGGCCTCAACCCTTCGGGCGGCTTTCTTCAGTAATATACATTCAGTGGTTTGATACTGATCTGTTACATATTTTTAGCATAGACATTGCGTGGTTTAATTCCATCGGATGGACCTACAACTCCCTCTTTTTCCATCATCTCCACCATCCTTGCCGCCCGGTTGTATCCTATCTTTAATTTTCTTTGAATCATGGAGATAGAAGCCTGGCCTGTTCTTGTAACCAGGGTTACTGCTTCTTCATATTTTTCATCATATTCTTCATCACTTTCATGTTCTTCTAATTCCGCTTTGACCTTAAAAATATCTGTCAGGAAAATCGGCTTCTGCTGTTTCTTCAAAAACCCAACAACTCTTTTTATCTCTACGTCTGTTACCATTGCCCCGTGAATTCGGCTCAACCGAGAGGTACCCGGCGGTAGAAAAAGCATATCACCTTTGCCGAGCAGTTTTTCCGATCCTACCGTATCCAAAATAGTCCTTGAATCAAATTTTGAGATCACCTGAAAAGATATCCGGGCAGGAAAATTTGCCTTTATTATCCCGGTTAAGACATCTACCGAAGGCCGCTGCGTTGCCACTAACAGGTGAATTCCTGCCGCCCTCGCCATCTGGGCTAACCGGGTCAGGCAGTCTTCCACATCTTTGCTGGCAACCATCATCAAATCTGCCAGCTCATCAATAACAATCACTATGAAAGGCATTTTTTCAGCCGGTTTCTCTTTTTCGCCTTTTTGATCTTCACTCTTTTCCTTCTCTTTAGACTTATTATTTTTTTGAGCTTTTTTCTCTTCTTCAACGATCCTGTTATAACCATCAATATTTTTAACCCCTTTATCCGTCATTAGTTGATACCTTTTTTCCATCTCTTCCACTGCCCATTTCAGGGCTGTGGCTGCTTTTTTTGGATTTGTAACCACCGGCGCTATCAAATGAGGTATCCCATCGTATACGGAAAGTTCCAGTACTTTCGGGTCTATCATGATGAACTTTACATCGTCTGGTTTTGCTTTAAAAAGAATGCTACAGATCATTCCATTAATACCCACACTTTTTCCAGAGCCAGTCGAACCAGCTATAAGAAGATGCGGAATTTGGGCAAGATTGGTAATAACCGGCAGCCCTGAAACATCCTTCCCCAGGCCCATGAGTAATTTCTTTTTTGATTTATCAAATTCTTCAGCGGCAAGGATTTCTTTTAAATAAACAAACTCCCTTTTTACGTTTGGAACTTCAATTCCCACCACTGCTTTTCCCGGCACCGGCGCAAGTACTCTAATACCAATCGACCTCATCCCCATAGCGAGATCATCGGAAAGACTTACTATTTTGCTGACTTTCACTCCCGAGGCAGGTTCAAATTCATACATGGTAATAACCGGTCCTGGCAAAACCTGGATAATATTGCCTTCTATTCCAAAGTCAAGTAGTTTCTTTTCCAGGATGATGGAATTTAGAATCAGATCGTCTTCCGATTTTTTAGTAGGCGCTTCTTTAAAGGGAGGGTTGTCCAGTAATGAAAGTGGAGGAAGGTGATAGCCGCCGACATGATCGTAGTATTCAAATCTATCCTGAACATCAAATTTTTCCGCTATCTCGGATTTGGAATCTTTATTTTTCACCTTTAAAGTTGAATCAATATGATTCGCTTCTTTAACAATTCTAGGTGTCGCTTTTTGTGTTTTTATGCGGTCCCGGTGAGCTTTTGAAATTTCTCTCTGGATTTGGAAACGCGAATAAAGCTCTTTTAAAAAATTTACTGTCGCACAAAAAAATTTATTAAAGAAATTCACTGCCACACAAGAAACTTTAAATAAAAATGAACACGTGCTTTTTAACAAATCTACTGTTGAACCGAGAGAGACACGGGTAATTGTAAGAATAGACAGAAAAAATAAAGTGAAGACCGCGATATAAGAACCGACACGGTTTAAAAACCTGGTTAAGTTTGAAGAAACAAAATTTCCTAATATTCCCCCCGACTTAATGCCCTGTTCGCTAAAATAATAGTCCTGTGAAAAAGCGAGGTTTAAAAAGGAGCAGAAAGCAATAAACAATAAAATACCGCCCGCTAAATAAAAAGGAAAACCCGTAAACTTGGAACCCCGGATCAAACCCCAGGCAAGAATTAATATGATAAAAGGGAAAATAAAAGCAGCGCTGCCGGATAAAGTAATCAGGACGTCGGAAATATAGGCCCCCACGATCCCAGCACTATTCTTTGCGGTTACTTTTTTTGCTGAAAAAATGTCTTTACTTAAAGAAGGGTCGCCGGGATCGTATGAAACAAGGCCTGTAAAATAAAATATTGCAACTGCAATCAAAATAATCCCAACAAATTCCCTTGACCTGCGTCCAAACAGGCTTGTTAACACTGATAAAGATACAGCCTTTTTCTTTGCCGTCTTCTTCAACATGATTTTAATATATATTAAATTATAGAAAAGGCAAGAATTTTATATTAGTAGTAACACATGAAAATAGGTTTAATTTTTACTGCAGAGATCGTAAAGAACTTAGCGCAGCGAAGCCGCAACCACAATTCAGTATGGAAAACCGAATTGGACGGTTTCCGAAGGAAAGCCGCCCAAAGGGTTGAGGCCATGGATGGCAGAAATCAAAATTACAAGCGCCTGTAAAAACCCATCTATTCAGTATCCACTGATTTCTATCTGAAAAATATTTATGATATTTGTGCGGCGTTATCCACCATTTTTCTATCTTAACGTTTGTCTGTTTTTTTCTGCTAAAGAGCAGGAAATGATAATAACATCCCGGAGGAATTCCAAATAACGAACCGGTTGCTATTAAAATTACCCCGATTTGTAATATGATCAACATGTTAAAATAGTGTATCAGCGAGAAAAAGACAATAAAAATTAAAATAACCCCAATAATTAGAAATTCCACCTCGTATGATCAAACTAAAATTCCTTCTGAAGTAAAATTTCGTGAACCGGATTCTAGAGCAATAAAAAAAAGCAGCGTCAATATTTCTGTAACCTCCACTATCCCTAATGAAAGATTTTCAGGAATCCCGTGTATTTTTCTTTGGTATAACTGCTCAAAAATAACCGCAGCAAAAGTTATCAGCATAAAAATAAAAATTCCGTTTATTCCCAACAACAAAACAATAATTGAAGCAATGATTGTAGCGATCCAAAAGTCCTTTACATCTATTTCTCCATAAAGCGGATTAATATCTAACTTTTCTTTGGGCCTGTTCATCTGCAAATAGGGGAAAAAGACCAAAGACCACCTCCCCAGAACTGGCATAACCAGCAAAACCTCATTTTTCCAACCCAGAACAATATTGTTCAGTAAAAGAAATTTCATCATTAACACAAAAAAAAGCAATAGAAATAATTTTAATTCAATATTTGAGGGCATCAATTTAGTTTCGGAAAAGCGGGTTATTCCTGTAACCATGGAAAGAAATCCTTTCAAATGTTTTGCCTCTGTAAATACCAGCAGAAACAAAATGATGAGAACATCAATAACCGGAGAAGGTAAAAAATGGCTTGCTGTAAAGTTTATTAGAACAAGGAGGAGACCGATGTAAAATCCGGCAAGAGGAAAAAACAATAGAGATTGTTTAATTTCTTTATGTAAAATTTCATTGTGGCTACCTTTTTTAGAAATAGTTAAGTGTCTAGCAGCAGTAAAGAGTTTATTTGCAAAATCCTTCATGGGGAACAAGAATAAAAGTGTTTAGCTATCGCATTACCCGCTGCTTGCCGCGCGGTTAGCAAGTAAACTTAAAAAATTATACTCTCCACTAAAGATTCCCTGCGTTTCTTCCAGGGCAAAAGAAATATCGATGAATAAGCTGAAAAATACAAGCGCATTAAAAATGGCGGCGAATGTTATATATTTGCAATGGAATTTCAAATACGCCTCTAAACACGAGAATTAGATGCGTTCAATATAACATAAAGCGGCAAAACCACAACCAAAAAAGATTTGCCACAAGGTCACTAATGCACAAAGAAAAAGGGGCAATGCCTGCCTCTGCGTCGCACGTAGACAGGGAGAAAGTTGGGTGGTGGAGAAAAAGGATTTTTCCCTCTCTTTCCATTTCTCCTGAATATTTTTGTGTCTTTGTGCCCTGGTGGATAAAATAACTTCTTCAAAAAATAATTTCACAGCGTAATATTTTAAAAAATACGCTATCCAAAATGGGCATTGAAGCATCTAGCGCAAAGACCGCGGGAAATGCGCTAGCTAAACACGTTCAATTATTTTGACTGGATAAAAATTGCAGGTATAATGACTAATATAATGCAAGACATCCATCTGGAAAAAATTATTATCCTCGACTTTGGCTCTCAGTATACCCAGCTTATAGCAAGGAAAATCAGGGAGCAAAAAGTTTATTGTGAAATACTCCCATGTAATTTGCCTTTTGAAAAAATTAAGTTATGTAACCCAAAAGGCATCATCTTCTCCGGTGGTCCGTCCAGTGTTTATAAAAAAAATGCTCCCCTCTGCTCTAAAAAAATTTTTGAACTTAACATCCCTATCCTGGGTATTTGTTATGGCATGCAGCTTATGGCACATCTCTTAAATGGAAAAGTGGCTTCATCGTCCAAAAGGGAATATGGCAGGGCTGTCTTAAAACATTCAACTTCGTCCCCCCTATTTTTAGGTGTAAAGCAAGAAATCAAAGTCTGGATGAGTCACGGAGATCGGATTAAATCATTACCGGAAGGTTTCACCTCCACCGCGCAAACCAACAATTCTCCTCACGCGGTAATGGAAAACAATAAACGGAATTTTTACGGTCTGCAATTTCATCCGGAAGTGGCCCATACAGAGCATGGGGTAGACATATTGAGGAATTTCATATTCAAAACATGTGGGTGTTCCGCAACATGGGATATGGGATCTTTTATAGAATATTCTGTTCAAGACATAAAAAAGAGAGTTAATGGCGGCAAAGTCTTATCCGCTCTGAGTGGCGGAGTAGACTCTTCCGTGGTATCTGTTTTAATTCATAAAGCCATCGGCAACAAGCTAACATGTATCTTCGTGGATAACGGCCTGCTCCGAAAAGGAGAAGCAGAAAAAGTAGTTGCCGCTTTCAAAGATAATTTTCATATAAACCTGCTATATGTGGACGGAAGCAAACAGTTTCTCGAACGTCTTAATGGTGTGAAAGATCCTGAAAAAAAGAGAAAAATCATCGGGAATGAATTCATCAACATAT